>JALZLC010000086.1 GCA_030858885.1 Actinomycetota bacterium | reverse complement strand
GGACACATGACAGTTCTCAAGTAGCGAAGCGGTAGGACACTCGACCATGCTGCTGCGGAGCAAGAAGCACACCAACCCGCTGTTCGACCCCGAGCGCCTGCGGCTCCTGCTCGACGAGCAGCGGGTCGAGCGCGCGTTGACCGACCCCGACAGCGTCGACCTGCTGACCTGGAACGTCTTCTCGACGCTGGACACCCACCGGGACCGCACCTGGCTGGCGTACCGGTTGCAGGCGCTGGGCGGGCCCGGCGTCACCGCACCGGTACGACTGTCGCTGTGGACCGGCGCGCATCGGGAACCGCTGCTGCGGCCCCCCGCCGGGTACGTTGCCCACGTCCACGAGGTGGCCAAGGCGCACGGAGGTGACGACGCAGCGGTCGGCGACTTTACCGCGCCGGTTGAGGTCCCCGTTCGCCTGGAGTCGCCGGGAGTGCTGGCGCTGATCGACACCACCTTCGCCACCGTTCCCAGCGGGCGGGGAGGCCGGGACCGCCTGGTGGAACTGATCGACGTCGGCATCGACGCGGCCCGCCGCCTCGGCAACACGCTGACCGTCGGCGTCGTCTACGCCTCGGGTACCGCCGCGGCGGGCGAGCTATCGGCGCGAGTCAACTCGTTGCGCGAGCCGGACGCCCTTGCCGCAGCACTGCCACACCGGACGACCTTGCCGCCGATTACGTTGCGCGAGCTGTCGTGGCAGCAGCTGATCCGGACCTGGCAGGCCGAGGCCGGCTATCTGGAACTCGGCGGACAGCCGGTTCGCGGCTTTGTCGAGTTCTGTCACCGCCGGGGGCTCGTCTAGCGATCTACTCGCTGACGTTGGCGTCACCGCCGGCCGCCTGCGTAGCCTCCTTTTCGGTGTCGGCGCCCGCGTGACGCAACTGCCCGCTGGCGTCTTCCAGGTGGGCACGGATGAACCACTGGAACTGCTCCAGCTGTTCGCTCTGCGCGATGAGCAGATCCTGGGTGACCGGGTCGAGGTCATCGAAGGCTTCGATTGCCGTGCGGTGATCGGCGTTCAGGCCGTTGTAGGCCAGGTCGAGGGCTGCCAGGTGCTCCAGCGTCCCGGCCCGGCCGATGCGGTAGTCGTCCCAGGAGCGGTGGCTGGCGATGTAGCCGGGAGTGCCCCAGGGCTCGAAGCCCAGCGTGGCGATGCGCTCGGCCACCACGTCGGCCATCGCCCGAACGGCATCGACCTGCGGGTCCAACATCTGGTGGACACCGATGAAGTTGGGTCCGACCACATTCCAGTGCACGTGCTTGAGGGTCAGGCTCAGGTCCAGCAGGGCGTTGAGCCGCTCCTGCAGCGTGCCGGCCACCTTGGTGGCGGCGGCCTCGTCCATGCCGGGCACGGTGTACTTCGCCTTGGGCGCCATGGTCGCTTCCTGTTCGCTGTTCGATGAAGAAGGCTCTGCCACCCTTCCCAGCCCTTCCGGCGGACATACGTGGCGCAGGAGTTGACGTCCCGCTTGTGCAGCGCCACGGTTGTATCTCCGCCCGACCGCGACCAACCAGGGATCTGATGAACATCGCCGCCGCGACCGATCCACTCGCCGAGCGCGCCCGCGCTGTCGCCGAATCGGCGACCTTGGCGATCGACAGCAAAGCCAAGGCGCTCAAGGCATCGGGCGCCGACGTGATCGGCTTCGGCGCCGGTGAGCCGGACTTCCCCACACCGGCTCACATCGTGGCCGCGGCGCAGGCAGCCTGCGCCGATCCGGCCACGCACCGCTACACCCCCGCAGCCGGTTTGCCGGACTTGCGCGCCGCCATCGCCGCGACGACACGGCGCGGCTCGGGGCTGGAGGTGCAACCTGATCAGGTGCTGGTGACCAACGGTGGCAAGCACGCCTTGTACACCGCCTTCCAGTCGCTGCTTGACCCCGGCGACGAGGTGCTGCTGCCAGCGCCGTACTGGGTCACCTACCCCGAGCAGGTGCGCCTCGCCGGTGGCGTTGCCGTGGCACTGCCCACCGATGCCGGCAGCGGGTTCATGGTCACCGTCGAGCAGCTCGAGGCCGCGCTGACCCCACGGACCAAGGCGCTGGTCTTCGTCTCGCCGTCCAACCCGACCGGCGCGGTGTATCCGCCGGAGGCGGTGGCAGCGATCGGGGAGTGGGCGGCTCGGGCCGGCATCTGGGTCATCACCGACGAGATCTACGAGCATCTCGTCTTCGACGGGGCACAGCACGTCAGCATGCCCGTGGTCGCGCCACAGCTACGCGACCGCTGCGTGGTGGTCAGCGGGGTCGCCAAGACCTACGCCATGACCGGCTGGCGGGTCGGATGGGCGATCGCGCCGGTGCCGGTGACTCAGGCGATGACTCGCCTGCAAACCCATCTGACCTCCAACGTGGCCAACGTGGCCCAGGTGGCGGCACTGGCCGCCCTCGAAGGCGGGCTCGACGACGTCGCGGTCATGCGCGCCACCTATGAGCGGCGGCGGCTGGTTGCCTACGACAGGCTCAACGCCATCGATGGTGTCACCGCCCCGCTGCCGCAGGGCGCGTTCTATGTCTTCGCCTCGGTGCAAGGCGTCTTGGGGCGCGAGATCGGCGGACGCAAGCCGACGACGTCGGCGCAGCTGTGCGAGGTGTTGCTCGACGTCGCCCAGGTGGCACTGGTGCCCGGCGAAGGCTTCGGCGCCCCCGGCTACGTCCGGCTGTCGTACGCGCTGGCCGACGACGATCTGACCGAAGGGCTGGACCGCCTCGGCCGCGTGCTGTCAGTTGGTTCACCGGATGAGGCATAGTCCGCCTCCGCAACGGTGAAGGACAGGCAAACGCCCGCCCACCGCAGGAGGAAGCAGCAACCATGGCGGCCTTCCGCCTCTTCAGCCCAGCGTTCGAGCATGATCGGCCCCTGCCCGGCCGCTACGCCGGGGAGGACGAGGGCGTGTCACCGCCGCTGCAGTGGACCGGCGTCCCCGCAGGCACCAAGGAGCTGCTGGTCGTCTGCGACGACCCCGACACCGACACTGGGGTCGTCACGCACTGGATCGTGTTCGCGATCGCCCCTGACGCCGAAGGGCTACCCGAGGCCCTCCCGCGCGACGCCTACCTCGAAGAGCCCATCGAGCTGGTGCAAGGGCTCAACGAGTTTGACGAGGTCGGCTACTCCGGTCCGGAGCCTGACGACGACCGGGGACCGCATCGCATCTTCTTCCGGATCTACGCCCTGGACGCCGAGCTGACACAGCTGTCGCCCGGCGCCACCCGCAACGAGCTGCGGCAGGCGACCAAGGGCCACGTGCTGGGTGGTGCCGAGCTGGTCGGCATCGCCTGATGGCGGCAATGCGATGAGTATCACCCGGGGCGTCGAGGGCGGGGTGGCGACGCTGACGATGGACGACGGCAAGGTCAACGCCTTCGACCTCGACTTCTTTGCCGAGCTCGACGCGATGCTGGACGACTGCACGGACGACGCTGCGGTGGTGATCGCGGGGCGGCCCGGCATGTTCTCGGCCGGTCTGCACACCAGGCTGGTCGCCGAGCTGGACCGCGACGGCATGGCGCGGCTGCTGCGAGCCTTCGGGGCCACCATGTTGCGCGTGTGGCTGGAGCCCCGGCCCGTCGTCACCGCCGTCGGCGGGCACGCGGTTGCGGGCGGGACCATTCTGGCCATGTGCGCCGACCATGCCGTCGCCGCTGCGGGTGACTACCGCTGGGGGCTGATCGAGACCACCCTCGGTGTGCCGCTGCCAGGTTGGGTCATCACCATCGCTCGGGGCAATGTGCGCGCCGATCGGCTCGATGGTCTGCTGCTGCCGGGGAGGTCGGTAGATCCACCGCAAGCCGTCGAGGCAGGCTTCGCCGACGAGCTGGTGGCACCGGCCGAGGTGCTGGGGCGCGCTCAGCAGGTCGCCGTGCAGCTGGCCGAGCTGGACCGGCCCACCTACGCCGAGACCAAGCGCCGGCTGCGAGGCGCGCAGGCCGACGCTGCGCTGGCCTCGATGGAAGTCGACCTGCGCGGGCTGCTCGACGTGCGCGAGCGCAGCAAAGCCCAGCAAAGGTAAGGGTTGGTCACACTATCGTGACCAAGCCTGCTATCTGCGTGGCTCCGGCACCTGGGGTCAGCCGGCGACCTCGTCCAGCCAGCGGCGCAGCACCGCGGTGCCGTCCGTCACGGGGTCGGTGACCGTTCCGGCGCCGCGCAGCCGGCTGGCGGGACGGTCGGAGATGACCAATACGGGGCCGGGGTGGTTCACGGCCAGCAGGGAGAAGTCCCCGTCGCCACTGCCTAGCACCAACGGCTCGTCGGTCAGGCGATAGGCGGCGGCGAGGCGGAGGTCGGCCTGCTGCCATCCCTCGACAGCGATGACCGTGGCTCGCGGCGGCCAGGCCACCGACGCCAGCGCCCGAGGGCTGCCGGCCACCACGATGCGCATCCCCCCAGCCGGAAGTGCCGCCACGAGAGCACGCAGCTGTGGAGCGCTGAGGTTGTCCGCGTCGATCAGCACCTGGATCACCCGGCGTTGCCCTCCCGCGCTGTGGATTCCCCCGGCGACCGCCCGAGTTCCATCGGCCTGTCGCAGTCGCCCGTTAGGCTTGGCCGATCATGACCAGCAGCGTTGTCGACCGCCATGTTCAAGGCGCCCCAGCCGTCCCAGGCGTTTCCGAGGCCGATCCGGCCGGCTTGCGGCTGTCGTTCTCGCGGGTCGACACCTACCGATCGTGCCCGCTGAAGTTCCGCTTCGCCTACATCGACGAGCTGCCGTCACAGCCTGGTCCGCATCTGTCCTGGGGCTCGTCGATTCACGCCGCGCTGGAAGCCTGGTGGGATCAGAAACTGCCACAGCCACCGCCGGTCTCCAGCCTGCTGCAAGCGCTGTACGACCACTGGGACGACGAGGGCTTCGCGGGCATGGACCGCGACGAGAAGATCACCTGGTACCGCCATGCCCAGGATGTCCTGCGTCGCCACCACGCCCACTACGCCCCGGCGTACGTCCCGGCCGTCGCCACCGAGCAGTGGTTCGAGCTGGACCTCGGCGACGACGTGACGGTGGTCGGCTCCATCGACCATGTGCAGCGCACCCCGTCGGGTGGGCTCGGGATCGTGGATTGGAAGACCAACCGCAAGGCCAAGACCCGCCAGCAGGTGTCCAGCAGCCTGCAGCTGGCGATCTACACGCTGGCCGCCGCCCAGCTGTGGGGCACGGAGCCGGATTGGGTGGCGCTGGACTTTGTGGTCCCGGGCCTGCGGGTGCAGGTCGACCGCAGTGACATCGACACCGGGCAGGCGTTGGTCGAGATCCGCGAGGTCGCTGAGGCCATCCGCGCCGAACGCTTCGACCCGACACCGACCGCGTTGTGCCCGTGGTGTGACTGGCGGGCTGCCTGCCCGGTGTTCCAGGGTGAAGGTCCCGACGTCACCGGGGTGGCCGTGGTGGAACTGCAGCGGCTGCGGCGTCGCAGCGAGCGCGACCAAGCCAGAATCGCCCAGCTCGAGCAACTGGTACGCGACCGCCTCGGCGAAGACGCCACCGTCGAGATCGCCTGACACATGCCCGCCGGGGCGTTTACCTACCAGCAGTCGCGCCGCCTCTTCGATGCCGCCTCGTACCCCGGCGAAGGAACCTCTGTTCTGACGCTTGCTCCGGCGTCGGTCTCACGAACCGGACGAGGCAGTGGGCCGCCCCAAACCGGCGCGGATCCGGAGGGAGCGGCACCCTGAGCGCGACTAGCTTGCTGCGGGCCTGGGCAATCCGTGATGTTCCTGAAAGCGCGGACGCGGATGCCACGCAGCCGCAACCTCACACAGGGGCTTCTCGAGTTGCGGTTCGACCTCGAAGACAAGAGGCGCCGCGTCACGTACTGGATCACCCCTGAGCGGAGGGTCGTCCTGCTGACGACCTTCCATCAGCAACGCGACAACAAACGGGCCGAGATCGACCGGGCCCGCGCGGCGATGGAACGGTGCCGCGCTGAGCAACACACGACCGACGAATAGGCCGGGACCGCAATGGTCCCGGGCGAGTCGTGGCGCGATGCCACGCATGCGGCGCAATGCCGCTCGGAAAGGACAGTGCAATGCCTAGAAATACCAAGTGGGAGGAGCTGGGCGCACGGCGATCCACCGACGATCCCGAAGCGCAAGAGGCCTACGA
>JALZLC010000084.1 GCA_030858885.1 Actinomycetota bacterium | reverse complement strand
CCCAGCCATCCCAGATCAGCGGGAGGGTGCGCCGCGTACAGCAGAACCCCACCGGCGACGGCCAGGCCAGCGCGGCGGGCGCGATCGCGCCCGCGTGAGGTCATGCGCAGTCGAAGCAGATCATCTGATCGGCGTCGGCCAGCTGCGCGCGGCGCTTGACCAGGAAGCAGGACCGGCAGGTGAACTCGTTCGCGCCGATGGGCGTCGTTGTGGGGTTCAGTGCGTCGCGCGGCTCGTCATCGAGCCGAACCAGGTCGTCGTCCTCGGCCTTCTCACGCGCGAGCAGGACGTCGAGGGACTCGTCCTCGGTGTCGTCGACCACCGCGTCAGCGTCGCTGTCATCATCCACCTCGACGTCGTCGGCGTCGTCCTCGGACTCGACGTCGGCAACGTCGACGCCGGCAACGTCGACGTCGGCAACGTCGACGTCGGCGACATCGACGTCAGGCACGTCCGCGTCGTCGACCCTGACCACCTCGTCGTCGCCGAGCTCGTCGGCGGCCTCCACCGCGTCGACATCATCGCCGGCGGTCAACTCGTCGAGCTCGAGGTCGTCGTCGCCTTCGTCCTCGACGAGGTCGTCCTCGGTCTCGTATTCCTGGCTGGCCACTATCGGCTCCTTCGCGGCCGGTCTGTCGCGGGCTTGGCGTTATAGGGGTTCAACCCCGCTGATGCAACGCGGCGGCGCCACTGGCCGTTCCGGTTCACGTGTACCGGCTCGCGAGTGCCGGTGCACGACTGCTGCCACGCTCCCCACCGACGCCACGGCCCCGGAGCGAGTGCTCCGGGGCCGTTGAAGAGGGACACCAGGCCGTTGGCGCCATACGGCGGCCGGGACGAACACGGCCGAACCGCAGTTCTCTACTGAGCCTGTTCCCTCCTCGGCCGGCCCTCGAGCCGACCAGGCGGTGAATAACCAGGTGTTGCCTTCGAGCTTCCCCGCGACGTCTCCGCCGCAGCGACCGGTGGGGACTGTAGGGGTGCGGCCACATCCCGTCAAGCCTGTCGTAACATTACCGACACGCGCTGTGACCTGCGGGGACGCGGCGTCCTCGCAGGTCATGGGCTCGCGGAAAATCCGCCGGCCGTGCGCCCGGCGCGCGAACCGTTCAGCGTCAGGTCGCCGTGCGCCACGCCGCCCGCCACCACCGTGGACAGGCACCGCAGCCCGGTCAGATCGTCGCTGGCGAACGGATCAGCGTCCCACACCGCAAAGTCGGCCCGATGGCCGGCCACGAGAGCACCAACGTCGTCCTGTCCGGCGACATATCGCCCACCGAGGGTGTGGGCGGCCAGCGCCGCGGAGCGCGGCAGCCCCAGTCCTCCGAGGTGGTGAGTCGCGGCCGCGACCCCGCCCCACGGGTCCAGCGGCGTGACCGTCGAATCCGACCCGAACGCCATCGCCACGCCTTCCTGCGCGAACCACGCCAGCGGATTCGAGGAGCGGGCCGCCTCGGTGCCGAAGCGCGCGGCGTACAGCCCGTGATCGCCGCCCCAGGTCGCGTCGAAGGCAGGCTGCATACTGGCGACGATCCCCAGCCGGGCCATTCGCTGCACGTGCCGGCGGGTCGGCAGCTCCACGTGCTCAATGCGGTGGCGGCAACGGCGGACCGCGTCAACGCCATGGGCCGCCGCCGCCGCCTCGACGGCGCCGATGGCCTGTTCGATCGCCCGGTCGCCGATGCCGTGCACGCCGCCTCCCACACCCGCCGCTGTGCAGTCGCTGAACCAGGCTGCGACGGCCTCGTCGTCGTGGAACAGCGCGCCGTTGTCGCCGGCCGGGCCGTAGACCGCCGAGGTCGCGGCCGTGCCGGAGCCGATCGACCCGTCGAGGAAGAGGTCGCCGCCGGGCCGCAGACCGTGGCCGAGGGCCGCCGCCAGGTCCAGCTGCGCCCACCAGGTGATCACCTCGATCGGCCAGTCCCCCGCCGCCCACGCCCGCGCGTCATCCAGGCCCCACAGGCCGGGATGACCCATCTCGTGCAGGGAGGCGATACCCAGCGACGCGGCGGTTCGGCAGGCAGCGGTGCGCGCCGCCTGCTGCTGCGATGCCGGGATGCGCTGGCGAACCTCGGACTGGGCGGCTTCTGACGCCGCCTCTCGCAGCCAGCCGGTGGGGATTCCTTCGGCGTCGCGGACCACTCCGGCCAGGGTCTGCAGTGGCAGGCGTGACAGCGTGGCGGCGTCCACCAGGCAGGAGTGGCTGTCGACGCGGTGCAGCATCACGGTGCGCCCCGGCGCCGCCTGACTGATCTGCTCGGCCGTCGGCGGTGCGCCTTCCGGCCAGCCGAAGTCGTCCCAGCCGTAGCCGAGCAGCACCGGGCTGTGGCTACCCGCCGCATGACGCCGGAGCCGGTCCAGCGCCTCGGTCGCGCTGTCCGCAGTCGCCAGCGCCACACCGTCCAACGCCATGCCGGTGGCGGTGGCGTGCACATGGGCGTCGACGAACGCCGGGGTCACCCATGCCCCGCCCAGGTCGACCGTCCGGTCGGCGGCCGGCGCAGCCTCTGTCAAGCCGACCCAGGCGATGCGGTCACCGTCGAGCAGCAGCGCTCGGGCGGGCTCGGCATTGGGGTCACCGCGGAGGGTGTGGATCCCCGCGGCCACGAGGAGTGTCTTCACAGCTGCTCCCGTCGGAAAGCGGTGGACAGCGAGTCGGCGTATTCGTTCCAGCGGCTGCCGCTGTGGGCCGCGATCCACTCCAGGCGCAGTTCGGGACGGGCCTGCGCGCGGGCGTACAGCTCACGGACCAGGTCGAGGTTGGCGATCTCGCCGCCCTTGCGCTGCCAGCCCCTGGCCGCCCAGCCCTTGGCCCACTTGGTGATGGTGTCCACGCACAGCTTGCTGTCGGTGTAGACCGTGGCTGCGGTCCCCTGCGGCACCAGGTCGTAGCCGGCGATCAGCGCGGTCAGCTCCATGCGGTTGTTGGTCGTGCGCGCTTCGTCGCCGTGGCGTTGGTCGATCACCTGGCCGTCCACCACATACACCGCCCCCCAGCCACCCTCCCCCGGGTTGGGGTGCGCGCTGCCGTCGGTGAAGACGCCGTCGGTCGGGCCCTCGGTGTACTTGGCCAGCACCTCGGCGACCGTCAGGTTCTCCTCCACCAGCGTCGCGCTTCGAGGGCGTCGGTTGCCGCCCGGGCGGGCGTCGCGGCAACCGCGGCACTGCTTCGGCTCCCACCCTGGGTACCGGTCCATGACCTGTTTGGACAGCGAGAACGTGGTGCCACAGGTGGCGCAATCGAAGCTCGGCATGCGATGAACCTTAGCCACCGCCGATCAGGCGCTGCGCGCGAGGACACCGACCACCAGAAAGGGACCCAGCAGGGCCAGGACCGTGGTCACCGCCGTCCATGCCCAGCGAGTCGCGCCCACCCGTTCACCGGCGAAGATGTCCAGGACCGCGCCGAGCAGTAACCATCCGGCGGCGACCAGGGCGCCGACGGCGATGCCGGCCATGACTGCGGCGGGGGCGCCTCCGCCAGGCCCGAGGAGCACGGCCAGCAGCAGGGCGCAGGCCACCACCCCGCCGGCCAGCGCACCCGCCCGCAGCGCTCGTCGCACGGTGGTGCGGTCCCGCTCCCGGCTCACTGGAGGGTCGTGGGTCAGGTCCGCAGCAGGTCGCGCGAGATGACCATGCGTTGCACCTGGTTGGTGCCCTCGACGATCTGCAGGACCTTGGCTTCGCGCAGGTAGCGTTCGACCGGGTAATCGGTCACGTAGCCGTATCCCCCGTGGACCTGGACGGCGTCGGTGGTCACCTGCATCGCGGTGTCGCTGGCGAGCAGCTTGCTCATGGCGGCCAGGCGGGAGTAGGGCTGTCCGAGGTCGCGGCGGTCCGCCGCCTCCAGGTACAGCGCCCGGGCTGCCTCGATGCCCGTCGCCATGTCGGCGAGCAGGAACGCGATGCCTTGGAAGGCGGCGATCGGCTGGCCGAACTGCTCCCGCTCCTGGCTATAGGCCAGCGACCGGTCCAGCGCCGCCTGGGCCAGGCCGACCGCGCACGCCGCGATGCCGAGGCGGCCGCCGTCCAGCGCTCGCATCGCGATCGAGAAGCCCTTGCCCTCCTCGGCCAGCAAGTAGCGCGCCGGCACGCGGGCGTCGCTGAACACCAACTGGCCGGTCGGCGAGGACTTCATGCCCATCTTGCGCTCGGGCGGCGGGAAGGTCAGCCCCGGCGTGTCGGCGGGGATCAGGAACGCCGAGATGCCGCGAGCCGCGGGCACGTCCGAGTCGCCGGTGCGGCACATCACCACGTAGAATCCAGCGATCCCGGCGTGGGTCACCCAGGCCTTCGTGCCGTTGATGACGTACTCGTCGCCGGAACGTTGCGCGCGGGTGGCCAGCGCGGCGGCGTCGGACCCACTGCCCGGCTCGGACAGCGAGTAGGCGCCCAGCAGCTCACCGGAGGTCATCCGCGGCAGCCACTCCTTGCGGATCTCGTCGGAGGCGTACGTCGCGACCGCCCACGTCGCCAGCGTGTGCACCGACAGGCTGAGCCCGACGGTCAAGAAGGCGCGGGACAGCTCCTCGACGACGCGCAGGTACACCGTGTGCGGCTGGCCGCCGCCGCCATGCTCGACGTCGAAGGGCAGGCCGAGCAGGTCCATGCCGGCGAGCTGGCGCAGGATGTCGGCGGGGAAGGCCCCGGCGCGTTCGGCCTCGTCAGCGCGCGGGGCCACCTCTCGGTCGGCGAGGGCGCGCACGACCTCCAGCAGGTCGCGTTGCTCGGGCTCCAGCCGGGTGACAGTCATCGCCGCCGCGGCGCCGGGGTCATGCCGCCACCACGGCGTGGTCGCCGTGGTTCAGCCGCTCGTGGCCGTCCTCGGTGACGGCCACGATGTCCTCGATGCGCATCCCGTAACGGCCCGGCAGGTAGACGCCCGGCTCGATGGAGAAGGCCATGCCTGGCTCGAGGACCAGGTCGTTGCCGGCGACGATGTAGGGCTCCTCGTGGCCGTCGAGGCCGATGCCGTGGCCGGTGCGGTGCACGAAGAACTCGCCGTACCCCGCCTCGGTCAGCACCGAGCGGGCGGCCGCGTCCACGGACGCCGCCGTGACCCCGGGACGCACCGCGTCGCAGGCCGCGGCCTGGGCGACCTCCAGGGCGGCGTGCGCCTTCGCGTACCCCTCAGGCGGGTCGCCGAGCACGTAGTTGCGGGTGCAATCCGAGTGGTAGGCGTCCAGCGTGCCGCCGATGTCGATGACGATGCCGTCGCCCTCGGTGAGTATGCGGTCGCTGGTCTCGTGATGCGGTGAGGCGCCGTTGGGACCGGACCCGACGATGATGAAATCCACCTCGCTGTGACCCTCGGCGAGAATCGCGTCGCCGATGTCGCGGCCAACCTCGGCTTCCGTGCGCCCAGCCTTGAGCAGACCCGGGATCTGCGCGTGGACCCGGTCGATCGCTTGGCCGGCGCGGCGCAGGGCGTCGACCTCGTCGGGGGTCTTGCACATGCGCAGCTCGCGCATCACCGCCGAGGCCCGCGACCAGCTCGCGTCCGGCAGCACCCGTTGCAGTCCCAGTAGGAACATCGACCACAGCTGGTCGCCGGCGCCCAGCCGGCCCGATGCCCCGTTCAGGCAACACGCCACCACCGCGTACGGGTCGTCAGTCTCACCGACGTCGTGCAGGCGCAGCCCATCGGGCAGCGCGGCGGCCTCGGCGCGTGGACGCTCCAGGGTCGGCACCACCAGGTGGTGCTCGCCGTCGGCGCGGGCCACCAGCAGCGTGAGACGCTCCAGTGGCAGGGCCAGGTAGCCGGTGAGGTAGCGAAGGTCGGCTCCTGGGCCCAGCAGTAGGGCGTCGACGCCGGCAGCGCCCATCGCCTGCTCGGCGCGTTGCAGCATGGAAGTCGCAGTCGTCATGGCGACGAGTCTACGGTCCCGCCGAGTCAGATCTTGAGGCGGACCACCCGCTCCAGCAGGGAGAAGCTGGCCGGCGTGGTCCCCAGCACCTCGCCGTCGGCCTCGACCAGCATCGGACGGTCGGGTGCCAGCGACACCGTCGCCGATTGGAACTCGCGGATGTCGGGATGCGGCAGGTGCTCGCCGCGGTAGATGCCCTGGGTCATGAGGAACACCTGGCTGCGCTGGCCCGTGAAGATCTGGACGTTGTAGCGGCCGTCGTCGGGCAGCGCGCGGGGCGCGACCTTCATGCCGCCGCCGAAGAACTGGCCGTTGGCCACGACCAACTCCACGACCGGCACGGTCAGGTCACCCTGGGTGGTGGTCACCGTGGCCACCTGCCGGTCCATCGTGGCCAGGGTGGCGTAGATGGCGAGCAGGTAGCGGACCCGCCCCAGGCGGCGTGGCAGCCGAGCGGCGCGGCGCACGACCTCGGCGCCGTACCCGACCTCGGCGACGTTGGCGAACAACCGCCGCCCCGGCGAGCCGTCCGGGTGGACGTAGGTGGCCACACCGAGGTCGATGGGCATGACATGGTCGCTGGTCAGGTGCCGCGCGGTGGTCTCAGGGTCGCGGTCCAGCCCGAAGGTCCGGATGAAGTCACAGCCGCTGCCCGCTCCGGCGACGCCCAACACCGCATCCTCGGCGACGGCCTGGTCGCCTTCCACCATGCCGTTGACGACCTCCAGCACCGTGCCGTCACCACCCACGGCGACCAGGTAGCGCAGACCCGCGTCCAGTGCCTCCCGCGCGAAGCGGGTGGCGTCACCGGGCGCACGGGTCTGCACCACGTCGTAGTCGAAGCCGCGACCATCCAGGGCGGCCTGCAGCCGCGGCAGGGTCTTGCCCACCACCCCGTTGCCCGCTCGGGGGTTGACAATCAGCCGTGCGGGACCGAAGTGGCTGCTCATCGGCGCCGACGCTACACGCCGCTGTAGGCCACCACGCCGCGCACGATGCCCCTGGCGGCCGCGTGCGCGGTGTCGGCCACCGCCGGTGGAGCAACCGCGCGCAGCTGGCGCAGCAGGTCGGCGACCTGCTTGGCGCCGCGCACAAAGTCGCCGGCGGTCAGCTCGGAGCCGCCCAGCGCGTCCTCGAGATCCGCGCCGGCCGCCCAACGCCACACGACGTCGACGATGCCGGGATCCGGTGGCCGTGTGGTGGGCAGCGCCGCGTCCTCCTCGCGCTTGGCCACCTCCTGCCAGACGCCGGCCACCGCCGTCATCGCGTCGCGCACCGCGGCGCTGGGGAAGCGCACGGGTGGCGGATCCTTGAGTCTGTTCTCGTGCGTGAACGCACTGATCACCGCGGCCAGGTCCGGCGCGTCCAGACCGTCGAGGCAGCCGCGCCGCAGGGACTCGGCCAGGACCAGGTCGGTCTCGGCGTACAGCCCGGCGAGCACCGATCCGGCCGCGGTCGGCGACGGGTGGCCGGCGGGCCCGCTGAGGTAGCCCAGGTCGCCCAGGACCTCCAGGATGCGGTCGAACTCGCGCACCAGTGAGCCAGTCCGCCGGCGCACCGAACGCTCGAGCCGTTCGGTGTCGGCGCGCAGGTCGTCGCTGCGGCGCGCCCAGTGTTCGAGGTCAGCCAGGTCAGGGTCATGGTGTACCGGATGGGCGCGCACGGCGGCACGCACCTGCTCCAGCCGTGCCGTGGCCTCGGGATCCGGGCGAACCTTGCGCGACGACGGCGCGGAGGCGGGCACCTCGACACCGCGCAGCTGGTCGACCACGGCGCGGCGGTAGCGGTCCTGCCTCGGATTGCCGGCGGCCGGCAGCCGCACCCAGCCCACCTTGCCGGGCGGGTCGTCGAACTCGCGCGGCCCCAGTCGCCGCAGGCGGCCGTCGAGGGTGACGGCGCTGGCAAGCGGCGTTCCCGACGAGGAGCGCGAGGTGCCCACGATGGCGGCCACTGCGGGCTTGCCGCCGCCACGCGGAACCATCACGACGTCGCCCTCGTGCAACCGGCCGAGTGCGGTCACGACGGCTTCGGCGCGCAGCTGACGGCGGTCGCGGGCGCCCGCCGACTCCAGCTGCGACTGTTCGCGGCGCAGCGCCCAGTACTCAGTGAAGTTGCCCAGCTCGGAATGCAGGTTGTGCTCGGCGTAGCCCACCAGCGCCTCGCGGTTGGTGGCGATGCGGCGCTCCTCGCCGGCCACCCGCTGGTCGGCCTGGTACTGCGCGAACGACCGGGCCAGCAACGACTCGGCGTCGGCGCGGTCGCGGCCGCGCAGCAGGTTGACGGCCATGTTGTAGGAGGGAGCGAACGACGACCGCAGCGGCTCGGTGCGCCGCCCCACCAGCGAGGCCACGGTCACAAAGTCGATGTCGCGCTGGTACAGCACGACGGCATGACCGCGAGGGTCGAGGCCGCGGCGGCCCGCGCGACCGGTCAGCTGGGTGAACTGGCCGGGGGTCAGCAGCTCGTGGCGCTGGCCGTTCCACTTCTCCAGCCGCTCGATCACCACGGTTCGGGCCGGCATGTTGATCCCCAGCGCCAGGGTCTCGGTGGCGAAGCACACCTTGACGAGGTTGCGCACGAACAGCGCCTCCACGGTCTCCTTGAAGACCGGCACCAGGCCGGCATGATGGGCGGCGACCCCGCGCTCCAGCGCGGCGGCCCACGGTCCGTAGCCGAGCACCTCCAGGTCGTTGGCGGGCAGTTCGGCGGTGCGCTCGTCGACGAGGTCACGGATGCGCCGCTGCTCATCGTCGGTGGTCAGGCGGACGCCGTCGGTCATGAGCTGGTCGACGGCGGCGTCGCAGCCGGCGCGGCTGAACAAGAAGTAGATGGCCGGCAGCCACTTGCGCCGGCGCAGCTCGCCGACGATGTCGCTGCGGCGCGGCGGGCGCAGGCGTAACGACGAGGTCTGGTAGCGCCCGCGGCGGGACACCCGGTTGGACTGGCCGGCGTTGCGCTCCAACATCAGCAGCTCGGGATTGGGCACGCCCGACAACGCTTGTTTGGCGGCCTCGGAGCGGGCTTTGGCGTGCTCCGACGAGCCCACCTTCTTGCCGCCGGAGCGGAAGACGGAGTGAATGCGGTCGTTGACGGCGTAGTGATGCTCCAGCGGCACCGGGCGCCGCTCGGAGATCACCACATCGCACGCCGCGCCCGCCCTCACCATTTCATCCCCGCCCGCCGGCGGTCGCGTTGCGTCCGCCCTCACCACTTCATCCCCGCCCGCCGGCGAGCGCGTTACGCTCGCCCTCACCCTGCCCAGCCAGTCGCCGAACTCCTCGGCGTTACTGACCGTGGCCGACAGGCAGGCCAGCTGCACGTCGGCGGGCAGCTGGATGATGACCTCCTCCCACACCGCTCCCCGCTCGCGGTCGGCCAGGTAGTGCACCTCGTCAAGGACCACCGACTGCAGCCCGCGCAGCGACGAGGAGCCCTCGTACAGCATGTTGCGCAGCACCTCGGTGGTCATGACCACCACCGGCGCGTCGCCGTTGACAACGTTGTCCCCCGTCAGCAGCCCCACGACGTCGGGCCCGTGGCGAGCGACGAGGTCGTTGAACTTCTGGTTCGACAACGCCTTGATCGGCGTGGTGTAGAAGCACTTGCGTCCCTGCTGCAACGCGTGCCACACGGCGAACTCACCCACGACGGTCTTGCCGGCGCCGGTCGGCGCGGCCACCAGCGTTGAACGGCCGGCCAGCAGCGCCTCGATGCCCGCGATCTGGAAGTCGTCGAGGGCGAAGCCGTAGACGCCCGCGAAGGCGGCGAGCTCAGCTGTCAACGGCCTCCACGGCCTCTCGGGCCCCCCGCCTGCGTTCGATGATCCGCGCCGCCACGATGCTGCCCTCGTAGAACAAGGCCAACGGCGCGGCCATGAAGGCCATCGTGGCGGGATCCTGGGTTGGCGTGATGATTGCCGCGGCGACGAATACGCCGAACAGGGCGTGGCGACGGTACTTGCGCATCCCCGCCGAGCCGATGACCCCCATCAGCGACAAGATCACCAAGACGACGGGGAACTCGAAGGCAATCCCGAAGGCCAGCATCGTGTGCAGGATGAAGGTCAGGTACTCGCTGGCCGACAGCGCCGTGGTGATGTTGTCCCCGGCGAACGAGAGCAGGAACGCCAACGCTCGCGGAATCAAAAAGTAGCTGAACACGGCGCCGGCGGCGAACAGGATCTGGGTGATGAAGATGAACGGCAGCGCGTAACGCCGTTCCACCGGCCGCAGGCCGGGCGTGATGAACCGCCACAGCTGGTAACACACCACCGGCGCGGCGAGGACCACAGCCACGATGGCGGCGGCTTTGAGGCTGACGAAGAACGCGTCCATCACCCGCAGCGCCAGCAGCGTGCACTCCCCCGTCCCGGCGAAGTCGCCGCGCAGGCGAACCGGGAGGTCGCAGTAGGGCTCGCGCAGGATGTCGAGGACGGGATTGCGGAAGGCGAAGCCGACCGCCAGGCCGCCGACGATCGCCAACACCGACTTGACCAGCCGGGAGCGCAATTCGCGCAGGTGCTCGACGAGGCTCATCTCCTCGCCGGCGTACGCCCCGACGTCGGAAGTGTCAGGGGCACTGCCCCCGGTTGGGGGCGTGGCCGTCGTCGTCATCGGCTAAGGCGCCGCGAGAGGTTACTGGAGGTCGCGTGAAGACTGCGTCGCCGGCGGGGCGTCGACCCGCGGACGGGAAGCGTCCTCGTCCTCGTCGTCGGTGCGACCTTCACCGACGCCCTTCTTGAAGTTCTTGATGCTCCTGCCGACCGAGCTGCCCAGGTCCGGCAGCTTCTTGGCGCCGAACAACAGCACGAAGATCAGCAGGACGATGATCAGCTCAGGGCCGCCGAGGTTGGGCATGGTGCCTCCCGAATTGGGTGGTGGAGAGACGATTGTACGTCCCTGCGGTTCGGATCAGCGGCAACAACCAGATGGGTCAGCGCCGGCGCGGCCAGCGGCTGGTCCGTTTGCCCTGCCCTGGCCGCAGTTCGGACAGCGAGCGATGCCGGCCTTGGCGCGGCTGGCGCAGCCGCTGGATGCCGCCGCGCAGTGCCTCGGCCTCCACGGAGGTGACGGCCAGCTCAGCCTTCAGCTCGTCGGCCAAGGGCTGCAGGCGCTGGCCGACGGTTCGCTGTACCTCCATGGTGTGGCGCAGCGTGTGCCACAACTGCCGGGCGACCACCGCGACCACGCCGATGATGACCACCAGCAGGACCAGGGAGAGGATGGCGAAGGTCGACACCCTCGGGATGGTACGCGAACCCTACTTGCGGGCGGCCTCCTGGCGGCGGGCGATCGCAAGGACCTCGGAGAACCAGTCCTTGCCTTGGAGCAGGGTGTGGAAGTCAAGCAGGTCGTCGTGGGTCAGCGCGGGGCCGTCGAAGCGCTCGCTCAGCCGTCGCCGAACGGCGTCCGGGCGGTCCAGCTGCAGCACGGGGACGCCACCAGAGACCAGCAGCCGCACCACGCGCTCGTCGGCCGGTTTGCGGACAACGCCCTGGCAGGACGGACAGCTGAACGCGTAGTAGGACGTCGCAGCCCCATGTTCGGCCACCCGCAGCTCGATCTCGTCGGGCGTGAGCCCCACTTCACCGCAGCTGGGGCATGTCGCCTTGATGGTGGTCATGGTCTCCGGCCTCCTGGGTGCAGACGCCGCTGCCAAGCGGTGCTGCGTGGTCCGTTTCGACCCCTCTTTCGTCGGACGCCGGAAGCTCGGTCTTGACTTGTTTACT
>JALZLC010000079.1 GCA_030858885.1 Actinomycetota bacterium | reverse complement strand
ACGGCGGCACAGGTACGCGGCGACGTCGCCGATGCCATCGCCCGCAACGAGCCGGACTCCACCGGCGCCTGCCGCTACTAGCCTCGGCGCCAGAACGAGCCGACACGATCAGGGGCGCAGCATCTCGGCGACCTGGAAGGCCAGCTCCAAGGCCTGCTGATTGTTCAGGCGGGGATCGCAGGCGGTCTCGTAGCGGTAGGCCAGATCCATGTCGGCGATGTCCTGGGCGCCGCCGAGGCACTCCGTGACGTCCTCGCCGGTCAATTCGATGTGGACCCCACCCGGCACGGTGCCCTCCTGCGCGTGGACGGCGAAGAAGATTCGCAGTTCGTCCAGCACGTCGCTGAACCGGCGCGTCTTGTAGCCCGAGCCGGACAGGAAGGTGTTGCCGTGCATCGGGTCACAGCACCACACCACCGCCAGGCCCTGCTGGCGCACGGTGCGGACCAGCTCGGGCAGGACACGTCCGGCTGATGCGGCGCCCATGCGCGTGATCAACGTCAGCCGTCCCGGGACGTTGTCGGGGTTGAGCCGGACGGCCAGGGCGCTCACCTCGTCGGCGGTGGCCGTGGGTCCGAGCTTGACCCCCACCGGGTTGCCAACGCCGGACAGGAAGTGCGCGTGCGCGCCGTCGGGATTGCGGGTGCGCTCACCGATCCACAGCAGGTGCGCGCTGCAGTCGTACCAGTCTCCGGTCAGCGAGTCCTGTCGGGTGAGCGCTTCCTCGTAGCCCAGCAACAGCGCCTCGTGCGACGTCCAGAAATCCACGGTGTGGAACGTCGGGTCGTTGGTCACGTCCACGCCGCAGGCACGCAGGAACCGCAGTGCCCGTTCGATCTCCTCGGCGACCGCGGCGTAGCGCTGCCCCTCCGCCGAGGCGGCCACGAACTCCTGGTTCCACACGTGGACCTTCTCCAGGTCCGCGAACCCGCCGCGGGTGAACGCGCGCAGCAGGTTCAGCGTGGCGGCGGACTGGTGGTACACGCGCAGCAGTCGGGTGGGGTCGGGCTGGCGGGCCTCGGCGGTGGCGTCCAGCCGGTTGACCGCGTCGCCACGCCACACGGGCAAGCCCACCCCGTCAATATGCTCGACGGCCGCGGAGCGCGGCTTGGCAAACTGCCCCGCGATGCGTCCGACCTTGACAACGGGCATTTGCGCCCCGTAGGTCAGCACGATCGCCATCTGCAGCAGGACCTTGAGCTTGTCGCGGATCGCGTCAGCGCCGAACGCGGCGAACGTCTCGGCGCAGTCGCCGCCCTGGAGCAGGAATGCCTTGCCCTGGGCAACACGACCCAGCTGGGTCTGCAGCGCTCGGCTTTCCCCAGCGAAGACCAGCGGCGGCATGGCGGCCAGGTCGGCGAGCGCGGCCTTGAGCTGCTGGGGATCGGGCCAGTCCGGCTGCTGCTCGGCGGCGAGCGCGTTCCACGACGACGGGGTCCAGGCCGGCAGTGTGTCACTCATCGCTGCCATGGTCCCATCCGACCCCTGTACCCGCAAAGCGCCGACGGATCTGGGCTACAGTCCGGGCGCATGGAGGTCGCAGGCAAGGTCGCGTTGGTCACTGGCGGGGGGTCGGGCTTGGGCTTGGCCACCGCCAAGGCCCTGAGCGGGATCGGCGCCAAGGTCGTGATCGCCGACCTGCCGTCGTCGCGGGGTGAGGAGGCCGCCGCGGCCATGGGCAGCCAGGTGGTCTTCGCGCCCGCGGATGTCACCGACGAGGGCGACGTGCAGTCGGCGGTCGAAGCCGCCGCCGGGCTCGGCGGGCTGCACATCGTGGTGAACTGCGCCGGCGTCGCCACACCGGGGCGCGTGCTGAGCCGCAAGGGACCGTTGCCGCTGGCCCAGTTCACCACAGTGGTGACGATCAACCTGATCGGCACCTTCAACGTGATCCGGCTGTCGGCGGAGCTGATGGTGCAGGCCGATGTCGTCGACGGGGAGCGGGGCGTCATCGTCAACACCGCCTCGGTGGCGGCCTTCGACGGCCAGATCGGCCAGGCCGCCTACTCGGCGAGCAAAGGCGGCGTGGCCGGTATGACGCTGCCCCTGGCCCGCGACCTGGCCGACAAGCAGATCCGGGTGTGCACGATCGCCCCTGGCACGTTCGAGACGCCCATGCTGGCGGGTCTGCCTGAGGAGGCCCGCAAGTCGCTGGGCGCGCAAGTCCCCCACCCCAACCGGCTGGGACGGCCTTCTGAGTATGCGGCCCTGGTGGGCCACATCGTGGCCAACCCGATGCTCAACGGCGAGGTGATCCGACTCGACGGGGCGCTGCGGATGGCTCCCCGCTGAGGGCCGCCTGCCGCGGTCAGGCCCCAGGGCTCAAGAAGGCCGCTGATCGACCGATGTCTGTTCCAGCCGCTGCGCAGCGGGGCGAACCGGACAGGAGTGATGGGGGGCCACAAGACCGCGGCGAGCACCAGGCCGGCGAACCGCTACATCCCGCGCCGCATGCGTCAGTGGGTGGAGCCGCTCGTGGGGCTGGCCGTCATGGTGGCCGAGCTGACGGCGATGTGAATGCGCCACGGACGCGCGCGCGGCGTTCGTCGTCGCTGAGCACCTGTCGTCAACGTACGCCGACCAGGACCTCGCCTACGAGCAGCGCAACCGAACGCCGGGTCAGGCGATTGTGGCCGCCGCGTCGCAGCAGTCGATGGTCCGCCACGCCGGTGACAGCCTCGCCCGAATGGCCTCCTTCGGCGCCCCGACGGCCGAGGCCACGCGGGCGCTGGTGGCGCTGGATGCGGCCGTGGCCGCCGACCGAGCCACCTTGGACCCGAGGGGGCCAAGCGGCGCCCAGGCGGTGGGCGAGCCCGACACTCGCCGGGCGCTGGATTCCTGGGGCGATGCGGTCACCGACCTGCGAGCCAGTGCCGTCACACGGGAGCGGCGTGCCGACCTGCAGGTCCGCCTCGGGTTCATTCTGGTCATGGGTCTGGCGACGCTGTTCTGGACGCTGCTGTTCCGGCGGTACTTGCGGGACCGCCAGCTCGCCGAGTATCAGGCCAGTGAGGAACGCGCCCTGCGCCGCAGCGAGCGCCGCTTCCGCTCGCTGATCGACAACGCCTCCGACCTGGTGACGGTCGTCAGTCCCGACACGACCGTCGGCTACCAGACGCCGTCGTCGCGCCACGTGCTCGGCCGCGAACCCGACGAGATGGTGGGTCA
>JALZLC010000068.1 GCA_030858885.1 Actinomycetota bacterium | reverse complement strand
CCCGGCGCGCTGCGCGCCGCCGGGCGGCTAGCCACCGCGCTCGACGTCGCCTTCGCGTGGGTGCCGCGTCGCAACGGCGCTCGGGGCGCACTCGACGCGGGACTGGTTCCCGGGCTGCTGCCGGGTGGCCGCAAGGCTGCCGACGCCGGTCCGGTGGGCCAGGTCTGGCAGCGGCTGCCCGACACGCCGGGCATGGACACCGCCGAGATGCTGCAGGCCGCCGCCGACGGCCGCCTCAAGGCGCTGTACCTGGTGGGGGTTGACCCCGTCCGCGACTTCGAGGATCCCCGGCTGGCGCGGGCGGCGCTTGAGCGAGCCGACATCGTGATCGTGCAGGACCTGCTGCCGACCCAGACCACCGAGTTCGCCGATGTGGTCTTCCCCGCAATGTCGGCGCAGGAGCGCGTCGGCTCCTTCACCACCTGGGAGGGCCGGCGACAGCCGTTTGCCTCCGTGGTCCCGGCGCAGGGGCTGGCGCAGCTGGACTGGGACATCATCCGTCAGCTCGCCCTGGCCTTGGGAAAGGACCTGGGCTGGGAGACCGCCGCCGACGTCCGCCGAGAGGCGGCGCCGTTGATGGAGGTGCCGGTCCGAGCCACCGAGCGGCTGCGCGCACTCGGCGACCCCGACCGCCAACCTGTTGACCGCCCGAGCCGCGACCAGGGCACCTTCGACGTGGTGGTGATCGACTCACTGCTCGGCGATGGCACCATGCTGCTCGGTGCCAAGGCCCTCAAGGAGACCGCACCCCCGGTTACGGTGCGGGTCAATGTCACCGACGCCCGGCGCCTCGGGCTCGCGCAAGGTGGGGCTGTCCGCCTACTGGGTGAAGCCACCAGCGTGGAGCTGTCCGCAACGGTGACGGGGGACGTGGCACCCGGCGTGGTCGTGATGCCCGGTCCATCCAGCGGCGTGTCCGCGGCGACGCTGGTGCCGCAGGGCGCCGCCCTGCGAGTCGGCTTGGAGCTACTCGACGCCGCCCCCGCCCGCGACGGCCTCGGGAGGAGCTGAGTATGGATGCGGTGGACATCGCGATCATCGTGGTCAAGGCCATCGTGGCCTTTGCGCTGTGGCTGGTCGCGACCGCGCTGCTGATCTGGGGCGAGCGCCGGGTGGTTGCCAAGATGCAGTCGCGCGTCGGTCCCAACCGGCTCGGCCCGGCCGGGCTGATGCAGACCTTGGCCGACGGCGCAAAGCTGTTCTTCAAAGAGGACATCACCCCGGGCAACGTCGACCGGCTGGTCTACCTGGCCGCGCCGTTCGTGTCGGCGGTCGTCGCCCTGATGACCTTCGCCGTCATCCCCTTCGGCGGCACCTTCGAGCTCGCCGGGCGCCAGGTCTCGCTGCAAGTCTGGGACCCCAACATCGGCCTGCTGTGGATCCTGGCGATGAGCTCGTTGGGCGTCTACGGCATCGTGCTCGCCGGCTGGTCATCCGGCTCGAAGTACCCGCTGCTGGGCGGCGTGCGCTCCAGCGCCCAGATGGTGTCCTACGAGCTGGCCATGGGCCTGTCGCTGGCGGCGGTGTTCATCTACAACGGCACCCTGCAGTCGTCGCAGATCGTGGCCGCCCAGTCCGCGCGCCTCGCCGGAGTCGACATCCCCGTTCTCGGCGACATCCTGCGCGCCATCCCGGCGTGGAACATCGTGCCCATGGCCCCAGCCTTCGTGATCTTCTTCGTCGCGGTCATCGCCGAGACGCAGCGCCCACCTTTTGACCTCCCAGAGGCGGAGGGCGAGCTTGTCGCGGGGTTCGTGACCGAGTACTCGGGCGCCAAGTTCGCGATGTTCTTCCTCGCCGAGTTCATGAACGTCATCACTGTGTCGGCGGTGACGGTCACCGCCTTCCTCGGTGGGCCCAGCGGCCCGCTGTTCGGCCTTACAGGCACCTTCCTGGGCGCGCTGCTGGGACTGGTCTACTTCGTGCTCAAGGTCTTCGTCTTTGTCTTCGTGTTCATCTGGCTGCGCGGGACGCTGCCACGATTCCGCTACGACCGGCTGATGGATCTCGGCTGGAAGGTGATGTTGCCGCTGGCGCTGCTGTGGGTCCTGGCCACCGGCTTCGCGGTCACGCTCCGCCAGCAGGGTCTGACCCCGACGGGTCGCAACGTGGCCCTGACCGTCCTTGGCGTAGCCATCGCTCTGTCGCTGATCTCGCCGTTGTTCGCCAGCAAGCCGCAACCCGCGTCGGATGACCAGGGCGCCGGTGCTGGCCGCCTGCGGCCCAGCGGGGCGGACGACGACCCACGAGCCCTGGAGTCCTCCTCCGACAAGGCCGGTGTCTAGCGTGTTCAACGCCTTCCGCAAAGGCTTCGGCCTGACGTTCAAGACCATGTTCCGCCCGCCCGTCACGACCCAGTACCCCAACACCAAGCGTGAGCCGCAGCCGCGGTTCCACGGCCGCCACGTCCTCAACCGCCATGCCGACGGGCTGGAGAAGTGCGTGGGGTGCGAGCTGTGCGCGTGGGCCTGCCCAGCCGACGCCATCTACGTCGAGGGGCGCGACAACACCCCGGACGCGCGCTACAGCCCAGGGGAGCGCTACGGCGCCATCTACCAGATCAACTACCTGCGCTGCATCCTGTGCGGGCTGTGCATCGAGGCGTGCCCCACGCGGGCGCTGACGATGACTCACGAGTACGAGTTGTCGGGCGACTCGCGCGACGACCTGATCTTCACCAAGGAGCAGCTGTTGGCTCCGCTGCCCGAGGGAGCGAAGCCAGCTCCCCACACCGACGCCGAGGTCGCGGCCCGTGGGCTGAATTACTACCAGGGTGACCAGGGACAGGTGCCGCTGGCCTCATTCACGCCCTTGCCGCAGGCCAAGCACCCGGAGGAGCCCAACGACGACGTCGCCTTGGCCGAGACCTACCCGGGCAAGGGGGCGTAGCCGTGGTTGCGGTACTGGCCCAGGCCGCCTCTGCGCAACCGAGCACGGCGGAGTTCTTCGTCTTCGTGGTGATCGGCGCCATCTCGCTAGGTTCCGCGCTGTGCGTGGTGATCCTGCGCAACGCCGTGCACGCCGCGCTGATGCTGGTGGTCAACTTCTTCACCATCGCGGTCTTCTACGCGGTGTTGGAAGCCCAGTTCCTTGCCACGGTGCAGGTCATCGTCTACGCCGGCGCGATCATGGTGCTCTTCCTGTTCGTGCTCATGCTGTTAGGTGTCGACGCCGAGCAGGACTTGCGTGCCAACCCCGCCATTCCCGCGCAGCGTCCCGCGGCGGCGGTGCTGGGACTGGTGCTGTTCGCGGCACTGGCGATCAGCGTCGCGGGCCCCTACCTGCAGCGGACCTCCGCCTGCCCGTCAGGCGAGGCCGGCGCCGCGGCGGCGGACACAGCCGCCTCGATGCCGTGCGCGGGCCTGGCCGCAGCCAACGAGCAGGGCAACACCCAGGGCGTCGGCGCGCTGCTGTTCGGCGAGTACGTGTGGCCCTTCGAGGTCACCAGCGTGCTGCTGGTCATCGCTGCGCTCGGCGCGATGGTGCTGGGGCGCAAGGACGAGCGCCCCGAGGACCTGGTCGACGTGCACGTCGAGGCCGGTCCCGTCGAGGCCGACCCCGTCGGGGCGTACCGCGCCGACGTCGGCGAGGAGGTCTAGATGGTCGTGCCCGCCGGCTACTATCTGCTGCTCGCGGCGGCGCTGTTCACCATCGGCGTGGTGGGCGTGCTGGTGCGCCGCAACATCATCGTGATGTTCATGTGCGTCGAGCTGATGCTCAACAGCGTGAACCTGACCCTGGTCACGTTCTCGCGCATCAACGGCAACCTCGAAGGTCAGGTGCTGTCCTTCTTCGTCATGGTGGTGGCGGCGGCCGAGGTCACCGTTGGTCTGGCGCTCATCGTCAACCTGTTCCGCCTCAAGGCGTCCACCGACGCTGACGACGTCGACGCGCTGCGGTCGTAGGAGGGTGGTGAGTGGGCGAGGTGCTGGCAGCGTCTGAAGGGGTCGTGCCGCTGACCCAGGTCCTGAGCGCCCCCGGCGGGTCACCGATCGACCTGGCCTGGCTCATCCCCGTCGTGCCAGCGGTGTCGGCGGGTCTGCTGCTGCTGTTCGGCAAGCGGCTCGGCCGTCTGGCCGCGGTGGTCGCCATCACCGCGATGGGCTACAGCGCCGTCGCCTCGACGGCGGTGTTCGCCTTTCTGGTCAGCCAGCCCGAGGACGGCCGCATCTTCGTGCGTACCGTGGGGACGTGGATCTCGGCCGGTCCCTTGCAAGTGGACTGGTCGCTGCTGGTTGACCCGTTGGCCTCGGTGATGCTGTTGCTGGTCACCTGGGTGGGGCTGCTGATCCACATCTACTCGCTGGGCTACATGCACGGTGACGAGCGCTACCCCCGCTTCTTCGCCTACCTCAACCTGTTCGCCGCGTCGATGCTGATCCTGGTGCTCGGCTCGTCGTTCTTGACGCTGTTCGTGGGCTGGGAGCTGGTGGGACTGTGCAGCTACCTGCTGGTCGGCTTCTGGTTCGAGAACCGCGACTACGCCACTGCGGCCAAGAAGGCGTTCATCGTCAACCGCATCGGTGACGTCGGCTTCATGATCGCGATGTTCCTGATCTTCTTCGCGTTCGGCTCGCTGGACTTTGCGCAGGTTCTTCCCGAAGCGCAGACGGTGCTCGGCGTCGGGTCGGTCACGGTCGTGGCGATCTGCCTGCTGCTGTTCGTGGGCGCGACCGGCAAGAGCGCGCAGATCCCCCTGTACGTCTGGCTGCCCGACGCCATGGCTGGCCCCACGCCGGTGTCGGCCCTGATCCACGCCGCGACGATGGTCACCGCCGGGGTCTACCTGCTGGCGCGAACGTCCCCACTGTGGGCCTTGGTGCCTGAATGGGGGCTGCTGGTCGCATGGGTCGGCGTCATCACGGCCCTGGTGACCGCGATCATCGCCTGCGCCCAGCGTGATCTGAAGAAGATCCTGGCCTACTCCACGATCAGCCAGCTGGGCTACATGTTCGTCGCGGTCGGCCTCGGCGACCAGGTGGCCGGCATCTTCCACCTGCTGACGCACGGCTTCTTCAAGGCGCTGCTGTTCTTGGCCGCTGGCTCGGTGATGCACGCGATGGCCAACCGCACCGACGTGTGGGGGATGGGGGGCTTGCTGCGTGTCATGCCGATCACGGCGATCACCGCGTTGATCGGCGTCCTGGCGATCGCCGGGCTACCGCCGCTGTCGGGATTCTGGTCGAAAGAGGAAATCCTGGCCGCGGCCGCGGACACGCCGGGGGCTGCGCCGATCTGGGTGCTCGGGTGGATCGTCGCGGGGCTCACCGCCTTCTACATGGCCCGTTGGTTCTCTCTCATCTTCCTGGGTTCGCCGCGTTGGCAGGCTGACGGCGACGGCGCCAGGCCGCACCCGCACGAGTCGCCGCAGTCGATGACGTTGCCGCTGGTGGTGCTGGCCTTCCTGGCCGCGGTCGGCGGGCTGATCAACATCAACCCAGAGACCGGCTTCTTGCACGGCTGGCTGGCGCCCAGCGTCCAGCGGTACGCGGGCGAGACGCCGTTCCTGGCCGAGGGGCTGGCGATCGCCCTGGTGGTCGCGGCCGCCGTTGCCGGGCTGGCCGTGGCGTTGCTGGCATTCGGTCGCCGCTGGACTCGGCCTGCGCCGTCAACCGGCCTCGCCGGCGCCGCACAGCACGCCTTCTTCGTCGACCGGTTCTACGAGACGGTGATCATGGTGCCCGGGCGGATGCTGGCCAGTGCACTGTCGACGTTCGACCGCGTTGGCATCGACGGCCTGGTCAACGGGTCGGCGCGGGCAACGGCTGGGCTGGCGACGGTCACACGGCGGTTGCAGACCGGCTTCGTGCGCAGCTACGTGCTTGCGGTCCTCGCGGGCGCGGTGCTGGTCACGGTCATGTTCCTCGGCGCCGGGCTGGGGTGGTGATGCCGTCCGTGCCGC
>JALZLC010000061.1 GCA_030858885.1 Actinomycetota bacterium | reverse complement strand
GGGATGGCTGCGTGGCTGACCAAGCACGGCGCACAAGTCCTCGTGGCTCATGTAGATCCCGAACACCACGCATCCATCGGCGTGGCCCGCTCCCTCGGTCTGTCGCCTAGCGACGTCATCGTCGATGGCGAGATTCGCTGGACCACCTGACCCGGCAGACCCCGATGGCAAAAGTCGAATCGGCAGCAGCCGGAGCCGGCCCTACTCGGCGACGTGGCAGACGGCCTCGACGTTGTTGCCGTCGGGGTCTCGCACGAAGGCTCCGTAGTAGCCGGGGTGGTACTGCGGCCACTCTCGAGGCTCGTGCAGCACCTGAGCCCCGGCGCCAACCGCAGCCTCGAAGAACGCCCGCACGGCGGCGCGGTCGGGGGCATTGAAGGCGATGTGGGCCTCACGGAACCCCTCACCGGTCGTTCGAGGCCCGAGCCAGAAGTCGGGCTTCGGCGCGATGCCGAAGCCGATGACCTCACCGAAGTCCAACACCCGGGTGCCGCCGAGCGGGACCAGCACCGTGTCGTAAAAGGCGGCACTGGCCGCCACATCGGCGCACTGGATGGCGAGATGGTCAAGCACCCCGACATCTTCGCTGTCGGGAGGCGGGATTGACAAGGGACGGCTCGACCGGTTGCTCAGCACCACGTCGGGTCGGGTCACGCCGCGTGTAGCTGGGCGATCCGCGTCGCGTGGCCCGGGCTCGATCGGCCGACAACCCCGTCGGAGGCTGATACGGCCTGAAAAGGGCTGCGCGGTCGCCTGACACGTCGGCTCAGGAGCCGCGGTCGATCCATTCCTGCAGGTGCGGCGCCTCGGCACCGATGGTGGTCGAGTCGCCGTGGCCCGTATGGACCTCCGTCTCGGACGGCAGGGTCAGCAGCCGCTCCCGGATGGACGTGATGATGGTTGGAAAGTCCGAGTAGGACCGCCCGGTAGCGCCGGGACCGCCCTGGAACAAGGTGTCACCGGAGAACAGCACGCTGCGGCCATCCAGGGCCGGCGTGTAGAGGCAGATCCCGCCAGGCGAGTGCCCGGGGGTGTGGAGCACCCGCAGGTCGATGCTGCCCACGGCCACGGTGCCGCCGTCGGCGAGTTCGGCGTCGGGAGCATGTGACCCGTGCACCTGCTCCCACAGCATCCGGTCGTCGGGATGCAGCCAGATCGGCGCACCGGTCCGCGCAGCCAGATCGACCGCCGCGGCGATGTGATCGTTGTGCCCGTGGGTGCAGACGATGCCGACCACGCGCCTGCCGGCCACGCCGCCCATGATCGCATCAGCGTCGTGGGCGGCGTCGATGACGAGCACCTCGGCGTCGTCGCCCACCATCCACACGTTGTTCTCGACGTCGAAGGACTGGCCGTCGAGGTTGAACACTCCCGCCGTTCTGACGACATCGATCCTCACGGCAGCACCACCACCGAGCGCAGCACCTCGCCGCGTTCCATCTTGGCGAAGGCCTCCTCGACATCGCCAAGGGCGATCGTCTCGGACACGAAGCGGTCGAGGTCGAGCCGGCCCCGCAGGTAGGCGTCCACCAGCAACGGGAAGTCCCGGCTCGGCAGGCAGTCGCCATACCAGGAGGACTTGAGCGCTCCACCCTTACCGAACAAGTCGATCATGGGCAGCTCGATCTGCATGCTCGGGTCGGGCACGCCGACCTGCACCAGCGTGCCGGCGAGGTCGCGGGCGTCGAAGGCTTGGCGGTAGGTCTGCGGCAGTCCCACCGCCTCGATCGCGACGTCCACACCGAACCCCTCGGTCAGCTCGCGCACGGCCTCGACGGGGTCAAGCTCTCCGGCATTGACCAGGTCGGTGGCGCCGAACTCCAACGCCCACTGCAGCTTGCGGGGGTCCAAGTCGACGGCGATGACCTTGCGAGCGCCGGCCATGACCGCCCCGGCGATCGCGGCGTCGCCCACCCCGCCACAGCCGAACACCGCAACGGTGTCGCCCTGCCGCACGCCACCGGTGTTGACTGCGGCACCCCAGCCGGCCATCACCCCACAGCCGATCAGCCCTGCTGCCTCCGGTCGAGCCGCCGGGTCGACGCGCACGGCCTGACCCGCCGCCACCAGGGTGTGCTCGGTGAAGGCGCCGATGCCCAGCGCCGCCGACAGCGGCGTGCCGTCTGCCAGCGTCATGGGTTGGGCGGCGTTGCGGCTGTCGAAGCAGTACCAGGGTCGCCCGCGCGTGCATGAGCGGCAGGTGCCGCAAGGCGCGCGCCATGCGAGCACCACGTAGTCGCCGACCGCCAGGCCGTCCACGCCCTCGCCGATCTCCTCCACCTCACCGGCCGCCTCGTGGCCCAGCAGGAACGGGTAGTCGTCGTTGATGGCGCCGTCGCGGTAGTGCAGGTCGGTGTGGCAGACGCCACAGGCCTGCACGCGCACGACCGCCTCACCCGCGGCCGGGTCGGGGATCTGGATGGTCTCCAGGGTGACCGGCTCGCCCTTCGAGCGCGCGACGACTCCCTGCGATTCGCGTGGCATGGGCTGACCTTTCCGTCCGGGCGACCCTATACGCGACCGGCGGTGCCGTCCTCGCCGGCGCCGGCACCGGCACCCGTACCAGCACCTGGACCCGTACCGCCGCCGGCCCCCGCGAGCGCGTGGGCGCCGCGTGCGCCCATCTGCGCGAACAGCGCCCGCAGGTCCAAACCGGTCAAGTCCGAGCCGATCTGCATGCCTTGCTCCAGATTGGTCGCGACGTTGCGCGCCAGCTGTGACGCTCCGTCGGTGGAGATGACGGTCATCTTGTCGACCCCGGAGATCGGCTCGGCGGCGGCGCGAACAACCTCGGGCATCACCCGCACGACCATCTCCAGGATCGCCGCGTCCCCGTACTCGCGGAAGGCCTGGGCGCGCTTGTCCATCGCCCCGGCCTCGGCCTCGCCCATGGCCAGCACCGCGGCAGCCTGGGCTTCGCCCTCACGCTGCACGGCTTCGGCGATGGCTTCCCGGCGCAGCTTCTCCGCGTTGCCGCGGGCCTTGCCTTCGACCTCCTCGGCGGCGGCCAGCGCGGCCCGGCGGCTGCGCTCGCCCTCACCCGACAGTCGCGCTTGCTCCGCCTCAGCCTGGGCTCCCGCGATGGTGGCCTGCTTCTCAGCCTCGGCCGAGAAGATGGCGGCGTTCTTGGAGGCCTCGGCTTCCTGCTCCACCCGGTAGCGCGCGGCGTCGGCGGGCTTGCGGACCTCGGTGTCGAGCTGGCGGTCCTTGAGGGCGGCGTTGCGCTGCGCGACCTTCTCCTGCTCGGCGAGGACCTCCTGGTCACGGGCGGCCTGCGCCAGGGGACCTGCGGCGGCAGCGCGGGCGGTGGCCGCGTCGGTCTCCGACAGGATCTCCGCCTTCTTCAGGTCCAGCGCGCGCTGCCCGATGGCGATCTGCTCCTCGGCCAGCAGCCGCTCCTGCTCGGCGGACTGGCGGGCACGGGCCTCGGCGATCGCCGCCTCTTTCTCGACGCGGGCGGCTTCCGGGCGGCCGAGATCGGCCAGGTAGCTGCCCTCGGCCTGGATGTCTTGCAGCTGGAAGGTATCCAGAGCAAGCCCCTGGTTGGTCAACGAGTTCTCCGCCTCCTCGGCCACCGCCGAAGCGAACGCGGCCCGGTCCTTGATGATCTCGTCGACGGTCAGGCGCCCGACGATGGCGCGCAGGGACCCGGCGAGCACCTCCTGGGTGAACGCTTCGATATCGGTCTGCTGGTTGAGGAAGCGCTGGGCGCCGGCGCGGATCGCGTCCTCGTTGCCCCCGACCTTGACGATCGCGACGCCCTCCAGATCGCACTTGATGCCCTGTGCCGAGACCGCCCCTCGGATGCCGACCGACAGCCGACGGCTTGACAGGTCGAGGCTGTGCAGCTTCTGCACGAACGGCAGCACGAAGACGCTGGCGCCCATGACGACCTTCTGGCCGGACATGTCGGTGGAGACGTCGCCCGTCTCCGGGTTGCGCACCGGCTTGCCCTTGCGCCCGGTGATGATGAACGCCTCGTTGGGCCCGGCGACCTTGACGCGACTGATGACGAGGAACGCGACGAGCACCAGCAAGCCGATGGCGACGACGAGGGCGGAGAGCAGTGAACCCATGGGTATGTTCCCGTTCGCTAGAAGCCCGCCTCGGTGACCAGCACCGAGGTCGGGGACGTGACATCGACGACGACGACGGCGGTGCCGGCCGACAGCGCGGCGTCGGCGCGCGCGTGCAGCTTGACCCGGTGTCCGGCGTGGGTGATGGCGACCTCGCCGAGGCCGTCGTCCGGGATGCGGGTGATGACGGTGCCGATCGTGCCCACCAGGTCACTCGTGCGCGGGGTGGCATCGGTGCGCATCCGCAGCAGCGAGCGGCTCATCGCCAGTGCTGCCGCCCCCATCACGCCACCGGCGCTCAACGCGCCCAGCGTGGCGATACCCGGTGAGAAGTCCGCCCGCAGCAACAGCCAGCCACCGAAGCCGAGGGCGCCGAGGAACGAGCCGATCACCTCGGTCGACAGCAGTCCGCCGCTGCTCTCCAGATGGACGGCATCGATCAGGCCATCGAGCAGTTCACCGAACACCAGTGCCACGACGATAAGCCCGACACCCAGCACTCCCAGCACCAGGAACGCCGTCTCCACCCTGCCTCCGTTACTCCGGGTAGCGAGGATACCGCAGCCACTGCCGGCCTCGACGGTCACGGTGCAGGAGCGAAGCGTTGCCTCCGTATCCGCGGGTAGCTCTTCAGCGCGCACGTCGGCCTGGTGGGTCAGGGTGCGGGGCAGCGGCCGCGCGTCTGCACTAGGCTGCCGTTCCCTGCGTAACGGCAAGGCCGTGTCCATGACGCTCGTCAGTCCGGCGGTGACCTCCGAGGTCGGCCAGCTCCGCGAGGTCGTGCTGCACCGGCCCGGCCTGGAGCTGCGGCGCCTGACCCCCGCCAACAAGGAAGCGCTGCTGTTCGACGAGCTGGTCTGGGTCGCCAAGGCCCAGGAGGAGCATGACGGCTTCGTCGACCTGCTGCGCAGGCAGGGTGTCAGGGTGCGGTTCTTCGCCGAGCTGCTCGCCGACACCCTGGGCGACGACGGGCTGCGCCTGGAGATGATCCAGCAGATCGCAACCGCCGACGGCTGCGGCACCGAGCTGGTGCAACGGGTGCGCGGGCACCTCAAGGAGCTGCCGGTCGATCAGCTGGTCACCCACCTCATCGGCGGGCTGACCGTGCAGGAGGTGCCGGGAGCGGCCGACGGCTTCGTCGGGGGGGTGCTCGGGCCCGCGGCGTTCCTGCTGCCGCCGTTGCCCAACGCGGTGTTCACCCGTGACCCGTCGGCCTGGGTCGGCCGCGGTGTGATGCTGTCGCCGATGCACATGCCGGCGCGCCGTGCCGAACGGCGCCTGTGGCGCACCATCTACACCCATCACGCGGACTTCGCGGGCACCGGTGAGCGGCTGTGGTACGGCGACCAGGAACGCGACTACTTCCCCGCCACCATCGAGGGAGGCGACGTGCTGGTGCTGTCGCCGCGCTGCGTGGCCATCGGCCTGTCCGAGCGCAGCCACCCAGTCGCAGCCGAGAACTTGGCGGCGCGCCTGTTCGAGTCCGGCGCGGTCGACTACGTGCTGGCCATCGATCTGCCCAAGTCCCGCGGCACGATGCACCTGGATACCGTCATGACGGTGGTCGACCGGGACGCGATCGTGCTGTGGCCCCGAGCGGTTCGCCTGCTCGACGCCTACCGCATCGAACCGGGCTCGGGCGGGCGCATGCGCGTTACCGCCGAACCTGACCTGATGCGAGCCGTGGCCGCGGGCATGGGCACCGACAGCCTTCGTGTGGTCACCACAGGGGAGGACGAGGTCCTCGCCGACCGCGAGCAGTGGGACGACGGCAACAACACCCTGGCCGTGCGACCCGGGGTCGTGGTGGCCTACGAGCGCAACGCCGACACCAACCGGCGGCTGGTCGACGCCGGTGTCCAGGTCCTGCAGATTTCATCGCACGAGCTGCCACGGGGCCGCGGCGGGCCGCGCTGCATGTCCTGCCCCGTGGTACGCGATCCGCTGGACTGACCGGCGCCCGGCCAGGCCGCCTACTCCTCCAGTGGGCGAACGGCGGTGACGGTGACCTGGAACTCGCCGGCGGGTGCGGCATAGGAGACGGTGCTGCCCACCTTGGCGCCCATCAGCGCCTGCCCCAGCGGTGAGTTGGCGCTGACCACCGACAGGCCCTGCGGGCGGTCCTCGCGGCTGCCGACCAGGAACTCGTCGCTGTCGCCATCCTCGTCGGTGGTTCTGACCACCATGCCGGCGGCCACGGTGTCACCCTCCGGCGGATCGCCCACCTGCGCCTGGCGCAGCATGTCGGTCAGCTGGCGGATGCGGGCCTCCATCTTGCCCTGCTCCTCCTTGGCGGAGTCGTACTGGGCGTTCTCACGCAGGTCGCCGTGGGCGCGCGCCTCCTCGATGGCTTTGGAGGCCCGCGGGCGCCCTGCGGTCTTCAGCTCTTCGAGTTCGCTGCTGAGCCGGTCGTAGGCAGACTGGGAGAGCCAGGTGGTTTGCACGGTAGGACCCGTCCTCGTCATGAGGGGAAACTGGTAAGGGTGCAGTCTAGGCAGCAAGGGGGCAGGAGTGCCGGAGATGCCCGAGGTCCAAGCTCATGCGGAGCGCTTGACCGCGGCCTACGGGGGAGCCGTCTTCCAGCGCCTTGAGCCGTTGTCGTTCACGGCACTCAAGACCTTCCGACCACCGCCCGAGGCGGCTGCGGGCCAGCCGCTGCAGGAGGTCGGACGCCGGGGCAAGCATCTGCTGCTGCGCATGGGCGAGCAGGCTCCGACCTTCGTCGTGCACCTGATGCAAGGCGGTCGGCTGCGCCCCGATCCCAAGGCCACGCGCAAGCCGCGTGGTGGCCTGGCGCGATGGCACTTCGCCGGGCGTGACCCCTTGCTGCTGACCGAGGCGGGCACCGAGCACAAGGCCGGCGTCTGGGTTGTCGAAGGCGACCCGCTGGCGCAGCCGCCGCTGGTCGAGCTGGGTCCCGAGGCCGAGACGATCGACGACTGGGCGATGGTGTCGCTGCTGGAAGCCCATCCCATGCGTTTGCACACGTTCCTTCGAGACCAGCGGATCCTTGCCGGCCTCGGCAGGCGGCTGGCCAACGAGGTCTGCCACCGCGCCCGCCTGTCACCGTTCGCGCCAACCGCCAAGCTGGGTGACGCCGGAGCCGCCGCGGTCGTGGCAGCCATCCGCGAGGCCGTCGAGGAGGGCCTGGCCGCCGAGCGTGCCCGCGACGACATGAGCGCGTCCAAGGACCGCCCCGGCAACGTGCACGGCCGCACGGGCGCGGCCTGCCCGTTCTGTGGGGACCAAGTCCGCGAGGTCGCCTACCGCGACTACACCGTCCACTACTGCGCCACCTGCCAGACGGGGGGCAAGGTCCTGGCGGACAACACCACCAGCAAGTTCCTCCGCTAGCTGCTGGTGGCCGGTTCAGAACTGCAATACATTCCGCTGTGCGGCAGCGCTTCGGCGTTCACTGCCGTTGTCCGTGCTGTTGGTCCTGGTCCTGGGGCTCGCCCTGCTGGGCGGCGCGCAGGTGCCGGCGCAGGGTGTGGCTCCTCCACCCACGATCCAGGGCGAAGGTCACGGCCTTGACGATGTCGATAACCGCGACGGCCAGGTCGCGCCCACCGCCGCGCAGAAGCGGGCGGTCAGCGCCATGGGCGCGACGGCACGTTGGAACCGCTTCGGCACGCCGGGGTCGCTGATCAAGTACGGCGGCTACCTGGCGACCGGGCTAAGCGGCAACGCGGTCGCGGCCGCGAAGTCGTTCATCTCGACCAACAAGGGTCTGTTCCGGCTGTCGAGCACAGGTGTGGGCAACCTGGAGATGATCAACGACTCCAGGCTGACTGGCAGCCAAGGCCACGTGGTGCTGTTCCGCCAGCGCTTCGGCACCTTGGAATCGGCCCAGGACGGCATGATCGCCGTCGGCGTCGTCGGCGGCAAGATCGCCTATGTCTCGTCGTCGGCCGCCGGGGACGGCAACCGCCCCGCCTCCGCGCAGATCTCGGCTGTGGAGGCCTGGCGCAAGTCGGCGGCCAACGTCAACCGCACCACGCCACTGTCCGACATCCGCGATGTGCGCCAGGAGCACGGCTGGACCGTCTTCGCGGTCGAAGGATTCTCACAGCTGCAGCGGTCCCGGCTGGTGGCGCTGCCGACACCGCGCAACGGTGTCCGGCCCGTGTTCGAAACCGTCGTGTACCCCAATGAATCGTCCGACGAGTACGCCTACAGCTTCTTCGTCGACGCGGTGAGCGGCGCGGTGCTGTTCCGTACCAGCCGCACCAACCACCTGGGGGCTTCGTCTTCGGCCACAGCCCTGGCGCAGGTTCCCCCCACCGCCGGTGCGTTCAATGGCTCCTACGGGGAGACCGGCTGCGGTCCCGGGCAACCGATCCCGGTGCCACCAGGCACGAGAAGCATCTCGGTCACCGCGAACGCGGTCGTGCCGGACGACATCATCCTCAATCTGTATGACCTGAGTGGGACCAAGGTTGCCTCGTCCGACATCCCCGTCGGCGCCAACCCCGAGGCGATCACCTACTCCCCGGGCGGGGAGCTCAGCGACACCTACACCGTGGACGTGTGTCCGTTCGACGACCCGAGCCAGGGCCCAGCGGACTACATCGGCGCATACTCGACCAGCGAGCAGTCCTTCTCGGCGCTTGCCTCCCCGCGGTGGCGGTACTTCACGGCCAACCCGCCGATGAGCGGCGCCGACACCGACACCCGCATCGTCGGCTGCTTCACGGGCGCCGACGGGCAGACCGCCAACCGGCCGCTGCCCGCCGGCTGTGACCGCGAGGAGGGCAACACGGCGGCCCGCGCGCCCTGGGACTTCGACACCCGGACGAACACGCCGACGTTCACCACCCGTGGCAACGCCGCGCTCGACTCCGAGGCCTGGTTCAACTTCCGTGGCCCCGGCCCAACGGGGCAGATGCCGGTCAGCCCCGCCCGCGACTACGATTTTGCGTGGACCGACCAGTGGCGCAACAACCCGTGCAACCCGACCAACTTCACGTCGCCGCAGCGCAACGACATCGACGCCGCCACCACCAGCCTGTTCGTCAACCACAACCGGATGCACGACTGGTCGTACTTCCTCGGCTTCACCGAGAACAACTTCAACATGCAGTTCAACAACTTCGGCAACACCCCGCCATCGAAGGAGAACGACCCCGAGCTCGGCCAGTCCCAGGCCGGCGCCATCCAGGGCGGTTTCCCCAGCTTCACGGGCAGGGACAACGCCAACCAAACCACCTTGCAGGACGGCATCCCAGGGATCACCAACATGTACCTGTGGCAGCCGCTGCCGGGCGCGTTCTACGCCGACTGCGTCGATGGTGACTTCGACCAGTCAGTGATCGGTCACGAGTACACCCACGCGATCTCCAACCGCATGGTTGGCGGCCCAGACGCCGGCCTGCAGTCCAGCGCCGACGGGCAGGCCAGGGCGATGGGCGAGAGCTACAGCGACCTGACCGCCATCGAGTACCTCAACGAGTACAAGTACGTGCCGACCGACGGCGAGAACCCCTTCTCCGTGGGCGCCTACGTCACCGGAAACAAGCAGAGCGGCATCCGCAACTACGGGATGAACAACAGCCCGTTGAACTACAGCAACGTGCAGGGCTACGACGGCAGCGGCGTCGAGAGCCCCCACGACGACGGCGAGATCTGGAGCGCCGTCAACTACGACATCCGCCAGGCGATGATCGCCAAGTACAACGGCAGCTTCCCGGCCGGCAACGCCGCACTGCAAGAGCGCTGTGCGGACGGTGTCCTGCCCGCCGACACGTGCCCCGGAAACCGCCGCTGGATGCAGATCGTCTTCGACGCCTACCTGCTGATGCCGCCGGATGTCAGCAATGCTCGGCTCCCGGGACGCCTACCTGGCCGCTGACGTGATGCGGTTCAACGGTGCCAACCAGACCCTGCTGTGGGAGCAGTTCGCCCGCCGCGGCTTCGGTCAGAGGGCCAGCACGACCGGCACCAACGACCCGCAGCCGATCCCCAACTTCGAGTCGCCGAGAACCGGCAACGAGGCGACCATCACCTTCCAGCCGGTCGACGAGCGCGGCGCCACGATCCCCGACGCCAACGTCTATGTCGGCCGCTACGAGGGTCGGGTCACGCCGATCGCCGACACCGACCCCGGCACTCCGCTGACGGCGACCGCCAAGTTCGTGCCCGGCACCTACGAGTTCGTCATCCAGGCACCCGGCTACGGTCTGTCGCGCCACACCAGGACTTTTGCGGCGTCGACCACCAAGACGACCAAGTTCTACATGGCCACCAACTTGGCGTCGGGCCAACAACGGCGCCACGATCACCGGCGACGGCGCCAACCTGGGCGCCCTCATCGACGACACCGAGGCCAGCAACTACGTCTTCGGTCCTCCCGGAAGCGACACGGCCGGCGACGCGACCACCACCGAGGTGACGGGTCGTCAGGTCACCATCGACTTGGCCGGCGGCGCGCACCCGGTCGACACGCTGAGGGTCAGTGCCCTGCTGCGCTCCGGAGCCGACTGCAGCGGTGAGGAGAACTGCGACCCGCAGGACCTGAGCCAGAACCGGTTCTCGGCGCTGCGCCAGTTCGCCGTCGACCTGTGCACCGCCAGCGCCGGCAACAACCAGTGCGCCAACCGCAGCAGCGCCAACTCCGCCGGCGTCGGCTACTCCCGGGTGTTCACCAGCCAGGCGAACGCCTTCCCCGGCGGCGGGCCGCGCCCGCTGTCGCCCCAGCTGATCATGCGCTACTTCGACGTGCCGGGGGCTCCGACCGCGACGCACGTGC
>JALZLC010000029.1 GCA_030858885.1 Actinomycetota bacterium | reverse complement strand
CCGATGGCGTTGAAGCGGTTCGTCAACGGAGCCGAGGGCGAGTTCTTCTTCCAGAAGCGCGCGCCGAAGTCCCGCCCACCCTGGATCGACACCGTCGAGCTGCGGTTCCCGTCGGGTCGGACAGCCGACGAGATCATTGTGCGCGACGACGCCGCCCTTGCCTGGGTCGTCAACCTCGGCTGCATCGACCTCAACCCGCATCCGGTCCGGGCGGATGATCTCGATCATCCTGACGAGCTGCGCGTGGACCTGGACCCGGTGCCCGGTGTGGGGTGGGAGCAGATCCGCGAGGTCGCCCTTGCGACCCGGGAGGTCCTCGAAGATGTCGGCCTCGTCGGCTGGCCGAAGACGTCGGGGTCGCGCGGCTTCCACATCTACTGCCGGATCCAGCGGCGGTGGACCTTCACCGAGGTCCGGCGTGCCGCCGTGGCGCTCGCTCGCGAGGTCGAGCGGCGCGAGCCTGACCTGGCGACCAGCAAGTGGTGGAAGGAGGAGCGCCACGGCGTCTTCCTCGACTACAACCAGAACGCCAAGGACCGGACCGTCGCGTCCGCCTACTCGGTCCGCCCGACGGCCGACGCACGGGTGTCCACCCCGCTGTTGTGGGACGAGGTGCCAGGCTGCCGCGCGGAGGACTTCACCATCGACACCGTGCCGCGGCGGCTGGCCGAGCTCGACGATCCGGGAGCTGGCATCGACGACGACCCCGGATCGCTGCAAGCGCTGCTCGAACTCGCCGACCACCACGACGCCGCTGGGTTCGGCGACGCGCCCTGGCCCCCGCACTACGACAAGCAGGCCGGCGAGCCGAGCCGGGTGCAGCCGTCGAAGCGACGCGCACGCGGTCCGGCGCCACGCCAGGGCATCGTTCCACCGCCAGCACCTGGCAAGACCAGCGGGCCCACCGGACGGCGCCGGTCAAGCGTGCCCCTCATCGAGGTCGCCCGCGCCGGCACGCAGGCCGAGGCGATGGATGGGCTGGAGCGCTGGAAGGCACGGCACGCCGACGTCTGGCCGTACCTGGAACCGGCCGACGTGCTGGTCGACTCGATGCGCGGGCGCAGCACCACCTGGACGCGCATCCGTCTCAACCTGCTCCATGTGCCGGAGGGCCAGCGGCCGCCGCAAGAGCCGCTGGAGGTCGACTACGACCCCTGGGCCAGCGCGAAGCCACCACGCGAATAAGTTGAACGACTGGCGGAGGGCTGTTTAGGCCTCGCCGACGGCGTCGCGCAACTCGTCCTTGGTCATCTCGGAGCGCCCAGGCACGCCCTGCTCCTTGGCTCGTTCGTAGAGCTCGTCGCGGGTGGCATCCCCGTCGCCGGCGCCGCCGCCGGTCCAGTTGGTCGCCGTCGCGAAGCGGGCGGCCATCTCGGCCCGCTCCCCGGCCGAAGCCTTCTCACTCAACACCGGCAGGAGGTCCTGCTCCTCCTCCTCGATGTGGTGCCGCAGCTCACCGACCATGCCGGCTTGCTTCCCGTCGTACCCGGGCGAGTCCGGGTCCTCGGCGAGCAACTCGGTGAGCACCGCCTCGATGTGGTGATGCTCGGCCGCACCGTCCTTGACCTCGTCGGCCTCGGAAGAGTCGTAGCGCTTGATCGCCGGGTAGACGAAGCTTTCCTCTGCCTCCGAGTGCGGGATCAGCAGCTCACTGACCTGGCGCAGCAGCGCCAGGGTGTCCGCGCCCTCCTCCTCCGCCTGGTCGAGCAGGCGCTCGACCTCTCGGTGCTGTGCCTTGATGAGGGTGACGATGTCGTCGGGCATGGCCATTCCTTCCGGTCGCCTGCGGGGGGCCTACCCAATGGGAGCGGCCGCTGACCCCACGAGCTTGTCGCGGTCGGGCGACCCTCCTAGGATCCGCGGCCATGCGGGTACTCCAGCTGTGGCGGTACCCCGTGAAGTCCCTGCAAGGCGAACAGCTGGACTCGGTGCCCGTGACCGCCAACGGCATCGAGGGGGACCGTCAGTTCGCCATCTTCGACGCCGAGACCGGGTTCGGGCTCACCGCGCGGCGCGTACCCGAGCTGCTGTACGCCACGGCGCAGCTACGAGAAGACGGCGGCGTGGCGATCACCTTGCCGGACGGCTCGATCGCCGATGACGACCGTGCCTTGTCGACCTGGCTCGGGCGACGCGTGAACCTGCGCTCCACCGCCGAGGACACCACCCGCCGGTACGAGAACGTCGTGGACTTTGAGCACGAGAAGGTCAGCAGGTGGGAGCCATTCAACGGCGGCCACGGCGCGTTCCACGATGCGCAGGGCGCCAACGTGTCCTTGATGTCGCTGGCGACGATCGGGGGCTGGGAGCGCCGGCGTTTCCGGACGAACGTGATCCTGGACGGCAACGACGAGGAGTCGTTCCTCGGATGCCGGATCGCTGTCGGCGACTGCTTGCTCGACGTCGGGCTGCGCATCAAGCGCTGCGTGATGATCACCCGCCCGCAACCTGGCGGCATCGAACGCGACCTCGACGTGCTGCGGACGATCCACCGGGAGCGCGACAGCTGCCTTGCGGTCGGCGCGACCGTGGCACGACAAGGAGTGGTGACCGTCGGTGACCGGCTTGTGTCGGCGTAAGCGCGGCATCAACCACCGTGGCCGCCGCGCGAGACCACGATCCCGTCCTCGTCGCTGTACAGCTGTGCCCCCGGGTGGAACGTCGCGCCGCCGAAGCTGACGGGGCGATCACGCTCGCCGGCGCCGGTCTTGCCGCTCGGCCGTGGGTTCGAACCCAACGCCTTGACGCCCAGGGTCAGCTCGCCCAGGGCCACGGCATCGCGGACGGCTCCGTTGATGACGACGCCGGCCCAGCCGTTGCGCACGGCAATCCCGGCGATGACGTCCCCCAGCAACGCCGCGTGGAGTGATCCGCCGCCATCGACCACCAGGACCCACCCGTCCCGCCGTTGGGACACCACCGACTTGAGCAGCGCGTTGTCCTCGTGGCAGCGCACCGTCGCGATGGGCCCAGAGAAGCGTCGCGGCCCGCCATACTGGCGGAGCTGCAGCTCGCAGGAGTCGAGCTCCTCGGCGCGCTCGTCAAACAGGTCGGCAGTGGTGAACGCCACGTCGTCCTCCGGATCGGGTTGGGCCGGCGTCAATTGTCCAGCGTGCGGGCATGGCTGGCAGCATCGCACCCTCTCCAGGAGCCATTCTCGTCATGAACACTTCGACTGCCGCGCGCGCTGCGCGCTGGACCGCATCCGACATTCCGTCCCAGGCGGGTCGAACGATCCTGGTGACGGGCGCAACCAGCGGACTGGGCCTGGAAACGGCGCGGGCGCTGGCCGGGGCGGGGGCGCACGTCATCCTCGCCGCCCGCGATCCACAGAAGACGGTCCGGACGATCGACCAGATTCGCCACGGGCAACCCGATGCCCGGCTCGAGGCGTTGCACCTGGACCTCGCCGACCTGGCCTCGGTGCACCAGGCGGCCGAGGTGTTCGCCGGCGCGCACGACCGCCTCGACGTGCTGGTCAACAACGCTGGCGTCATGGCCACCCCGCTGCTGCTGACAGCCGACGGTTTCGAGCTCCAGCTCGGCACCAATCATCTGGGCCACTTCGCGCTCACGGGCCTCCTGCTGCCGTCGCTGCTGCGGGCCGGGCGACCTCGTGTGGTGAACGTGTCTTCGATCATGCACTGGCCGGGTCGCATCCGGCTGCACGACCTCAACTGGCAGGCGGGCTACGACCGCAACGCCGCCTACAGCCAGTCAAAGCTGGCCAATCTGCTGCACGCCCGCGAGCTGCAACGCCGCTACGACGAAGCAGGGATCGACGCCATCGCGGTGGCGGCACATCCCGGCTGGGCGGCCACCCACCTGCAGACCCGGGGACCCGAGATGGTCGGGGGTTGGCGGGGGCAACTGCTGGCCGTGGCCATGCGCAGCCTGAATCTGGTCTTCGCACAGGATGCCGCGATGGGGGCGCTGCCGCAGCTGTACGCCGCCACCGCGCCCGACGTCCAGCCCGCCGGGTTCTACGGGCCTTCCTTCGCCGAGCTGCGCGGCCATCCGACGCCTTCGCCGAGTAGCAGTCGCTCCAAGGACCCGCGGATTGCACGGGAGCTGTGGCGGTTGTCCGAGCAGCTGACCGGAGTTGGTTACCAGCTGCGGCCGACGACGTCTGCCCGAGGTGTCGATGAGGTGAGGCCGGGATGAGCGCTGCCGGGCCCGGTATCACCGAAGGTCCCCGCTTCCGTGGCCTGTACGTGCCGCTGCTGACACCGATGGCTGCCGACGGCAGCCTCGACGCACCTGCGGTGGCGGGACACGTTCAGCGCCTGCTCGACGGCGGCGCCGACGGGCTGGTCGCGCTGGGAACGACCGGCGAGTTCGCCGACCTGACCGCGGGCGAGCGGACCGAGATCATCGCCGCCGCGGTCGCGGCGGCCGCCGGGCGTGTGCCGGTGCTGGTCGGGGTCG
>JALZLC010000371.1 GCA_030858885.1 Actinomycetota bacterium | reverse complement strand
CCGCCGCGCTGCGGCGGCCCGAAGCCCTCGTCCAGATCCGACACGACGCCTTCCTTACCGATGGTGTCGGTATCACGGTGCCACAACAGGGACCGCGCGCACGTGCACCGTTGGACGGGCGAGGGACCGCCGTTCAATGACCGACAGGTTGTGTGTCCTACCGCTTCGCTACATGAGGACAGGCCGCCGTTCAGGCCGGAGACTCGCCCGACCCGCCCTCACCCCAGCCGCCCCCACCCGGCGTCTCGACGCGAACCCGGTCGCCGCGCTGCAGCGGCCAGGTGCCCTTGGACCCCAGCGCTTCCCAGTCGGCATCGCCGAGGTGCAGCAGCCAGTTGCGCCCGGGCTGACCATCGCGGCCTCCAGCAAGGCCCCACGGCCCGCGCAGGCGGCGCTCGCTCTGCAGCGTCAGCGTGGCATCGGACAGCGCTTCGATCTCGCGGACGACACCCTCGCCGCCGGGGTGGCGCCCAGCCCCTCCTGAGCCGTCGCGCAGCTCGGCGCGCCAGACCCGCAGCGGGTAGGCCAGCTCCAGCGCCTCGGCGGGTGTGTTGCGGGTGTTGGTCATCCCGGTGTGCACCCCGGACATCCCCGGCCGGAACGGGGTGCCGCCCTCGCCGCCCGCGATCGTCTCGTAGTAGCTGAACGCGGCGTCGCTCCCCCTGCCGATCAGCAAGTTGTTCATGGTCCCCTGGCTGGCGGCGGGCACGCGGTCGGGCATCGCCTGGGCGAACGCCGCCAGCAGCACGTCGACGATGCGTTGGCTGGTCTCGACGTTGCCCGCCGCGACCGGAGCTGGGGCGACGGCGTGCACCACGCTGCCGGGCGGGGCATCCACGGCGCAGGCCCGGTAGCAACCCGCGTTGGGAGGCGCCGACGGGTCGGTGAGCATGCGGAACACGAACCAGGTACTGGAGATCGTGACCGCCAGCACAGCATTGAGGTTGACGGGGATCTGCGGGTCGCTGCCTTCAAAGTCCACGCCCACGCACTCGCCATCGATGGTCACCGCGGCACGGATCCAGACCCCGTCGCCGACCTCCAACGCGTCTTCGGCGTGCCAGGTCCCGTCGGGCATCTCAGCCACCGCCGCACGCACCCGCCGGTCGCTGTAGTCACAGACAGCGGTCATGGTCTGCGCCAGCTCGTCCGCGCCGCCCCGCGCGGCCAGCTGACGCAGCCGTCGGGCGCCCACGTGGTTGGCGGCGAACTGGGCTCGCAGATCGCCGAGCCGTTCGCCTGGCGTCCTGGAGTTGGCGGCGACCAACGCCAGCACGTCCTCGCGAACGCCGTCGCCATCGGCCACGAGGGTCGGCGGGATGCGCAGACCCTCCATGGCGATGTCGGTGGCTGTGGCCGGCATCGAGCCCGGTGCGGCGCCTCCAACGTCGGCGTGGTGCGCCCGGTTCGCGACATAGCCCAGCAGGCGACCGTCATCGTCGCCGACCGCCGCCACCAGGGTCAGGTCGGGCAGATGCGTTCCGCCGGCGTATGGATCGTTGACCAGCACCTGCGTTCCCGGCGGCAACCGGCCGGCCAGGGCGTCGATGGCCGCCTCGACGCTGGCGGGCATCGAGCCAAGGTGCACCGGGATGTGCTCGGCCTGCGCGACCATCTGGCCCTCCGGGTCGAAGACCGCCGCCGAGCAGTCGGCACGCTCCTTGATATTGGGCGAGTAGGCCGCTCGCCGAAGCGCCACCCCCATCTCCTCGGCGACGCCCCCCAGCGCGTGGCGGGCGACCTCCAACGCCACGGGGTCCAGACTCACCGCGGACCGCCTCGCAACACGAGGTTGCCCGCCGGATCGACCTCGGCGATGTCGTCAGGTCCCAGCAACGTGGTGCTGTCGGGCTGTTCCACCAGCGCGGGACCAGCCAGGCGGTCACCGGGTGACAGGCCGGCGCGATCGACGACGCGGGCCTCGACCTGCTCGCCGCCGACCCCGATGCGGCGGCGGCGCTCGGGCTGCGCCTCGCCGTGGTCCCACCCGCGTGGTGGGTTTGGTAAGACCGGTTCTCCCTCGGCGACGACCCGCAAGGTCACCACCTCGACCGTCTCATTCGGCATGGCGTAGCCGTAGGCCTCGCGGTGGGCGTCGTCGAGCAGTGCGGCGATGTCCGCGCCGGCGACAAGATCCAAGCGCAGCTCGTGGGACTGGCCGAGGTAGCGGCAGTCCGCCAGCCGCCGCACCCGCCCCTGCACGTGCGTCTCGGCCTCCCGCGACAGCTCGTCGTAGACCTCGTCGAGGTCGGGGGGGTCGCCGTCGCGTGTCCATCGGGCCATGACCGTGCGCGAGGCCTCGTGGCGCGGCGGGGCCAGCAGCAGACCCAGCGCGGACAGGACACCGGGCGCCGGCGGCACGACGGCGGCCGCGCAGCCCAGCTCACGGGCCAGGGC
>JALZLC010000370.1 GCA_030858885.1 Actinomycetota bacterium | reverse complement strand
CAGGCCGACGACCGCGACACTGACGGTCAACACCTGCTCACGGGCCCAGCGCTTGGCCGCAGCCGGCGCGACGATGGATCCGGCGACCATGCCGGCTCCCCACGCTCCACCGAGCAGGCCAAGGGTCGCCACCGATCTGCCCAGGACACTCTGCACGAAGGTCAGCTCCACCGGCGAGCGCACGGCCGAGGCCAGCATTGCCAGGCAGGTGACGCTAAGGACGCCACGCACGAGCGGTGTGCGCCAGGAGTAGGACAGCCCTTCACGCAGCGCGGTGAGCGGGCGGGATGCGACGACGGCCGCCGGGCTGTCGGGCACGCGAGCCGACCACACCAGCAGGGCGGAGAAGCCGAACGTCGCCGCGTTCACGCCGAAGGCCACGGCGCTGCCCAGCCGCAGGGCCATGATCGCGCCCACCATCGGCCCCACCATCACCGCGAGGTGGAAGGTGGCCGAGACCAGCGAATTGGCGGCCACCAGCCGCTCGCGGGGCACCAGGTTCGGCAGCGAGGCGGAGAAGCTTGGTTGGAACAGGCTGCCCATGGCGCCGAGCGACACCGAGGCGATCCCGAGGTGGACGATCGAAGGGGTGCCGGCCAGCACCAGGGACCCCACCGCGACGGCGCGCACCAAGTCAGCGACGATCATCAGGCGCCGGCGTGGAAAGCGGTCGACCAGGGGCGCCCCGAGGAGCCCGACCACCGCGGCGGGCGCGACCTGCAGCACCAGCAGCACGGCCAGCGCGCGGGTAGGGTCATCCTGCCCGGCAAGGCTGGTGGCGACGGTCAAGGCGAAGACCCAGTCGCCGAAGTGGGAGACCGCTTGGCCGCCCCAGAGCCGCAAGAAGTCCGGGTGCGCCCGGAGCTCGGCGAGCGGGCGCAATGAGCGGGGCAGCGGGTGGGTGCCGCAGACCCGCCACAGACCCCAGATGGCGCCGGCGACGATGAGGATGTCGCCGACGCTGAACACGTTCGCGAACGGCCACGAGGCCGGCAGCGCGAAGGTGTCACCCAGCAGGGACAGCCGCGAGCTGTCCAGGGCAGCGGAGTTGGAGAAGTTTGCCGGCACGGCGACCATCCCGGCGCGCTCCAGCGCCATGCGCGACGCCGGCATCACGCCGCCGTTGGCGGCGATCGGCAGGAGGTTCAGCAGGCCGCCGAGGCCAAGCAGCGGCAGGCCCGGCACGTGAATGTTGGCGATGACGAAGGTGCCCGACAGCCCGTAGCTGAGCAGGTGCACGGCACCGTGCAGCGCCCGCTGGTCGGCGGGCAGCAGGTGCAGCATCAGCGCCACCTGCAGGGCCATGGCGGCCACCAGCAGGAAACCGCCCCGCAACTGGATCTCGGCTAGGCGCGACAGGCGGCCCCCCGAGGCGATGATGACGGCAATGCCGACTGCGAGTGCGGTCAGCAGCAGCGGCACACCGCTCCCTCCTGTCGCCTACCGAACGTCAGGAGACTGACGGTCGGGCATTACCACTTGCGCGGTGCGCCCAGCGTGGAGACGAGCATGGCGATCGCACCGAGTAGCAAGACAACGCGGTTCTTCATGGTCGTTCCTCCCCCTAGGGCCCGGCCTCTCCCGACCCTCGGAGGAAGAATCGACACAAAGGGCTCATTTCTTGAGTTGCGACTTGCAGGACCTGGCCGCGGGTTCACTGGCTGCGCAACTCGGTCGGCGCCGCGTGGGCCAGCACGGGTCCTCGGGGCGTGGTGCGCACCATCCCGGCCGTCTCCAGCTCCGCGACGGCGGACAAGATTGCGGTCACCGGTCGATCGGCGGCACGGGCCAACGCCCCGGGTGCAGCGGGAACCGTCCCAATCAGGGTGAGCAGACTGCCCGCTTCCGCCGACAGCCTGGCGGCCACGGGAATCGGCCGGTGACCTGTCGGCGGGACCGGCGCCGTGGATCCGCCCTCGGCACCGGCCTCGGCACCGGCACCGGCACCGGCAAGTCCGATGACCTCGAGCACGTCGCCCAGACGAGTCAGCGGCGTTGCTCCGTCGCGGATGAGGTCCAGCGGCGCTCGGCTCGCGGGATCGTTGACCGAACCGGGTACGGCCATCACCTCACGCCCCTGGGCGGCGGCCAGCCGAGCGGTGTGCAGGGCGCCGCTCCGCACGCGGCCCTGCACCACGACGGTCACGTCGGCCAGACCCGAGATCACACGGTTGCGCCAGAGAAAGTGCCGCGGTTTGGGACCGAGACCGGGCGGGAGCTCGGTGACGAGGGCGCCGGCGGCGGCGATCGCCTCCCGCACGGCCTCGTCCCCCGCGGGGTAGTCCACGCCGAACCCGGTGCCCAGGACGGCCACGGTGGCGCCGCCGGCCCGCAAGGCTCCCCTATGGGCCGCCTGGTCGATGCCCCGGGCCATGCCCGACACGACGGTCACGCCATGGCGGGCCAACAGGCGACCCAGCGCCTCGGCCGTCTCCACGCCGTCGACCGTCGGGTGGCGGGATCCGACCACGGCCACGGCCGGGGCTGCGGGCAGTCGTCCGTCGGGAGCACGCAGGAACAGCCACAGCGGCGCGCCCAGCTCGGGCCAGGCGTCGTTGAGTCTCGGGGGATAGCCGGGCTGGCCGACGATGGCCATGCGGGCACCGTGGCGCAGCAGGGTGAGGGCGACCTCGCGGACCTCAGCAGGCTCCGGCAGCGGACGTCGGCGGGCGTCACCCTCGGCTTCGAGTCCCGTGATCACGTCGTCGATCGCCACCGAGGGCTGGTCGAGAAGCGCTTCCACGACCCCGCGCAACCGCTCGGGATGCACCCACGGCGCGGTCGCCAAACGCAGGACGCGCTCCACCAGGCCCGGGTCCGGGCCCGCCGACAGCTCGGCCGCCCAGTCCGCGGCCGTCACCACTCCACCACCGCGGCGGCCGGCCCCACCGCGGCTGCTCCGACAGCAGACGGTCTGGCGGGCGCTGGTCGGGCGGCGGCTGGTCTGATGGCAACCGGCTGTTGCGGCCGCAAGCCCAACCGGTGTGCGTACGCCTCCAAGACATGGTCGCTGCCGACCGTCTCGCTGCCCTCCAGGTCGGCGCAGGTCCGGGCCACGCGCAGGGCGCGGTCATAGCCGCGGCCGGTGAGCGCACCGGCCTGGACGGCGTTGGCCAGTGTCCGCAGCGCCGCCGGCTGCACGCTGCGCCGCACCATCCGCGCGGGCGCAACGGCGTTGCAGCTCACCGCTTCTGCCCAGCGGTCCCGGGCTGCGGCGCGGGCGGCCGCCACACGGGCGGCCACGTCGGCACTGGACTCGCCGGTCTGCGCCGACAGCAGGTCGGCAGCCGACAGCGGCTCGACAGCCGGGGCGAGGTCGAGACGGTCGGCCAAGGGCCCCGACAGTCGCGAGCGGTACGCCCAGATCGCGTCGTCGGAGCACGAGCAGCGGTCCCCGCCTCCGCACGGGCACGGATTGGCCGCGCACACCAGCTGCACCCGGGCGGGATACGTCACCGTGGCGCGGGACCGGGCGACACAGATGACGCCGTCCTCCAACGGCTGGCGCAACGCCTCGATCACACCGCGTGGCCACTCGAACAGCTCGTCGAGGAAGAGCACGCCGTGATGGGCCAACGACAGCTGGCCCGGGCGGGCAACGCCGCTGCCGCCACCGAACAGCGCAGCGGCCGACATCGTGTGGTGCGGGCTGCACAGAGGAGGCCGCAGGTCCAGTCGCGTCGGCCCGCCGAGCAGCCCCGCGACCGAGCGGACAGCAGCAAGCTCCAACGCCTGGTCGGCCCGCAACGGCGGCAGGATGCCGGGCAGTCGCCGGGCCAGCATCGACTTGCCACAGCCCGGCGGGCCGAGCAGCAGCAGGTGGTGGCCGCCCGCGGCAGCGACCTCCAACGCTCTGCGTGCCTCTGCCTGGCCACGCACGTCGGCCAGGTCGGGACTCGCCGCCGCCGGGACCGCCTCCGCGGTGATGCCGTCGTCTTCCGCGGGTACTGACCTCGCCGCCTGCTCGCCGCGCAGCACAGCCACCAGCTCGGCGAGATGGCTGACCGGCACGACCTCGGGTCCGCCCGCCAAGGCCGCTTCGGCGGCATTGCCGTCGGCGACCGCCAGGCGCTGGACGCCGGTTGCCCTCAGGGCGGCCGCAGACGGCAGCACCCCTGGCACCGGGCGCACTCCGCCGTCGAGGGCCAGCTCGCCCAGCAACGCCATCCCGTCGACGCGCGACTGCTCCACCACGCCGAGCTCCACAAGGATCGCGGCGGCCATCGCCAGGTCGAAGCGCGCGCCGGCCTTGGGCAGATCGGCGGGCGCCAGCGAGATCAGCACCTTGCGCCCCGGCATCGCCACCCCGACGGCGGCCAGGGCCGTGCGCACCCGATCAGCGGCCTGGCCGGCGGCCGGACCCCATGACCCGATCACCGAGAAGCCCGGCAAGCCGCCGGCGACGTGCGCCTCGACGGTGACGGTCACCGCCTCCAGACCGACGACGGCCACAGTGCGCACCCGGCCGACCACTAGAACGCCGCTCGCACGTGCACCAGCTCGGCGGCGCCGCCGCTGACCGGCCAGGCGACACCGACCACGTCGAAGCGAACGTCCACGCCGTGCCCGCCGCGTTCTGCCAGGTACAGACCGGCCAGGCGGCGCAGCTGGCGCTGCTTGCCCCGGTCGACCGCGGCCAGGGCCTGATCACCCGGCAGTGCCCGACGGCGGGTCTTGACCTCGCAGAAGACGAGCGCTCCGGCGTCGGTGGCGACGATGTCCAACTCACCGCGGACACCTTCGACCCGCACCCGCCAGTTGCGGGCGACGATGGTGTACCCGAGGCGCTGCAGGTGGCGGGCGGCCAGCTCCTCGCCGATCCGCCCGATGCGGTTGGTGGCGGTGGTCATGGCCGCGACCGTGCCACCGATTCTGAGCCGGCGAGGGGTCGGGGTGGTTCCCGCTGTGGACAGTCAGCCCAGCAGGCCTGCCGCCCATCCCACCAGACCGCCGATGATCACCACGGCGGCCACCAGCAGAACCACGTCCCGCGTCTTGCTGTCGCGGTAACGGCGGGTGGCGTTGAAACCCATCAGGAACTGCCCTGCGGCAGGAACGGCGGGGCGGTGGTGTCGGCCCCGGTCAGCTCCTCGACGTTGACGTCGCGGAAGGTCATCACCCGTACGTGCGAGATGAACCGCGCCGGGCGGTACATGTCCCAGACCCAGGCGTCGCGCAGCTCCAACTCGAACCACACGTCGCCGTTGAGGCTGTGCGGCGTCACCGTCACGTCGTTGGCCAGATAGAAGCGCCGCTCGGTCTCCACGACATGGGAGAACATGCCCACCACGTCGCGATACTCGCGGTACAGCGACAGCTCCATCTCGGTCTCGTACCGCTCGAGGTCTTCCGCGCTCATGATGCCGCCAGCGTAGCGCCGGGCAGTGACACGACCCGGATCAGGCGGCCCGTCGGCGACGCGCGATCGGCAGCAGCGGAACCACCATCGCGCCTGCCGCGACGTAGGAAACCTGCCCGAAGGCCGACAGCCGCGTCAACGGCCAGATGGTGACGAATGCGCGGCCGACGATGTCCTGGCGAGGGATGGTGCCGAGCCCGAAGCGGCTGTCCGAAGAGTTCGGCCGGTTGTCGCCCATCATGAAGTATTCGCCGCGGGGCACGGTCACCGGGCCGAAGTCGTTGAGGTCGCGCGCCGACAGGTACCCGCCCTCGTCGGTCGGCGCCTCGGAAAGTGGCTCACCGTCGACGTGCAGCACCCCCTTGCGGATCTCGATCGTCTCCCCTGGCAGGCCCATGATCCGTTTGATGAAGTCCTTCTCGTCCGGGGCGGCCAGCCCGAGGCCCGAACCGATCGATCGCACGAAGCGCACAAGGGGGTTGCCCGGCTGCTGCGTGGCGCCGAACGCGTCCTGGTCGGAGAACACCACGATCTCGCCGCGCCGCGGCTCGCGGAGCTCATAGACCACCTTGTTGACCAGGACCCGGTCGCCGATCAGCAGGGTCGGCTCCATCGACGCCGACGGGATGAAGAAGGCCTGGACCAGGAACGTCTTGAGCAGCAGTGCGAGCACGAAGGCGATCCCGATGAGCAGCGGCAACTCGGCGAAGAAGCCCCGCTGCTCAGGCTCGCGCCGCGCCTGCTGGGGCCTGCTGCCGCCCCCCGCGCCCGACGACGAGCGGCTGGTGTTGGTAGAGGTCACCAAGTAAGACTAGGCGCTCATGCAGCGGCCGGGAATCGTGCCCTATATCGGGCGGACGCGATCAGGCGAATGGTCCTGGTGCAGCGACGCGGGAGGCAAGCGCCGGTTGGTCACGCCCCTGCCGGCGTGCGCAGCTCCTTGATCTTGGCCTTCTTGCCGACCCGGTCGCGCAGGTAGTACAGCTTGGCCCGCCGGACCTTGCCGCGTCGCGCGACCTCGATGTGGTCGATGACCGGCGCGTGTACGGGGAAGGTGCGTTCCACGCCGACCGCGTTGAAGCTGATCTTGCGCACGGTGAAGGTCTCGCGGATCCCGCTGCCGCGCCGCGCGATGACGTCGCCTTCGTAGACCTGGATCCGGGAACGGTTGCCCTCGGTGACCTTGACGTGGACGCGGACCGTGTCACCGGCGCGAAAGTCCGGCACGTCGTCGCGCAGGTTCTCGATGTCGACGAGGTCGGTGGGGTTCATGGGACAGCAGTCTTTCGCCGGGCCGGCCGCGGGCGCACAGGAGGAGGACGCGCGGCAATGACACGCCGCGCCGACCTCAGAGCATAGCCGCAGCCTTGCCAGCGGTCCACCGAGCGGGCTCGCGGAACTGCGCGAAGGCGACCCGTCAGCGTCGCTGCGGGTAGTCGGCGACGAGGTCATTCGTCGCCCGGCCCGGCGGCCACATGATCACGAAGGCACGGCCGACAACCACATCGGTGTCGACCGTGCCCAGCGAGAAGCGGCTGTCGTCGGACTGCTGGCGGTTGTCGCCCATCATGAACAGCTCTCCAGGCGGAACCTGGGTCTCGAGAAAGTCGCGGTCGTCGGTGGAGGCATAGGGCTCGCGCAGCCGGCGGCCGTTGATCAGGACACGTCCACCGCGCACCTCGACGGTGTCTCCGGGCACCCCGATCACTCGCTTGATCAGATCGATGTCGCCGTCGGGCTGGGCCAGCCCCAACCCCTCGAAGAAGGAGCGGACCGTCGCCGCAAGCCCCTCGTCGGCCGGGCCGAACCCGTCCAGGCGGTGAAAGACGATGATCTCGCCGCGTCGCGGTTCGCGCCGGCGATACGAGACCTTCTCCACCAGCACCCGGTCACCGACCTCCAGGGTCGGCACCATCGACACCGAGGGGATCCAGAACGCTTCCACCAGGAAGGTCTTGACCAGCACGGCCAGCAACAGGGCGGTGACGATCAGGATCGGCAGCTCGAGGATGCCCGGCCATCGGCGCCGATCCGCTGCCGGCTTGCTCACCCGGCGCCCTCGCCGTGGGAGCGCTGCCAGGCGTCGAACAGGTCGGGACGTCGGTCGCGGGTGGTGGCGATCGCCTGCTCGCGGCGCCATGCCGCCACCGCCGCATGGTCTCCCGACAGCAGCACCGCGGGAACGTCCATGCCCCGGTGGGACACAGGACGCGTGTAGTGCGGATGCTCCAGCAGGCCATCGGCGAACGACTCGTCGACACCGCTGGTGGCGTTGCCCATCACGCCTGGCAGCAGCCGGGTGACCGCCTCGACCAGGACGCAGGCGGCCGCCTCGCCGCCGGCGAGGATGTAGTCGCCGACCGACACCTCGTCGGTGGCAAGGGCGCGGTGCACGCGTTCGTCGATTCCCTCGTAGCGTCCGCACAGCAGCAGCAGCCGCGGTTCGGCGGCCAGATGCTCGACGATCTGTTGGGTCAGCGTCGCGCCACGCGGGGTGAGCAGCACCGTTCGAGGCCGGTCCTGGATGCTGCCGTACAGCTGCTCCACCGCGTCGAAGAACGGCTCAGGCTTGAGGACCATGCCGGCGCCGCCGCCGTACGGCTGGTCGTCGACGCTGCGGTGACGGTCGCGGGTCCAGTCGCGCAGGTCGTGCACCCGCAGGTCGAGCAGCTCCGCGGCGCGCGCCCGGCCGAGCAAGGACGCGTCGAACGGGCCGCGAAAGAAGTCCGGGAACAGCGACACGATGTCGATGCGCATGACCGTCAGCCGGGCTGGTCGTCGAGCAAGCCCGGGATGGCATGGACGACCACGGAGTCCCCTCCGACATCGACCAGCTCCGCCACCGCCGGCAGCAGCACCTCGCCGCCGTCGGGGCGGGCGACGACGAGGTAGTCGTGGGCCGTCCCGTCGGCCACCGCCTCCACGACTCCCACCACCGCGCCGCTGTCGTCGAGGACTTCTCGCCCGATCAGCTCGTCAGTCCAGAAGGCGTCGTCATCGAGGGGGATGTCACGCCGCGGGCGGCGCAACTCGGCGCCACGTAGCGCCTCGGCTGCCTCGCGACCCTCGACGCCGTCGAAGCGCACCACCTGCCGCCCGGAATGCAGGCGGCTGCTGGCGATGACCAGCTGACCGCCTCGGGAGCTGGCGTAGGCCGCGCCCGGCGGGAAGGCTTCGTCCAGGTCGGGGTCCGGGCGGACGAAGACCTCGCCGGCCAGACCCAGCGCCTTGGCGACGACGCCGACCACGACCGTGCGGTCGTCGTTGGCTGGGGGTCGGTCCACCCCGCTGGCCCTATTCGACGATCTCGACGGTGGCGTTGGTGCCTTCGCGGGTGGCGGCGGCCTTGACCATCGTGCGGATGGCCTTGGCGGTGCGCCCGCGCTTGCCGATGACCTTGCCCATGTCCTCGGGATGCACCCGCAGTTCCAGGACAATGTCGCCCTCGCCCTCTTCGACGGCGGTGACGGACACGTCGTCGGGGCGGTCGACCAGCGACTTGGCAAGGTAGGACAGCACCTGCTCAGACATCACTGCTGCTTCACCTCGCCGTCCTCGGTGATCGCGCCCGTCTCCTCGGTGGGACCGGGATCGGGTTGGGTGTCCTCCTGCGTGGCCTGTGCCGCGTTGGCCTCGGCCTGCGCGTCGGAACGGGCCTGCTCACGCACGGCGGCGTCGCGGGCCTCGGCGGCCCGGCGCTCGACCTCGGCGGCCTCACGCCGAGCCTCGCGGGCGGCGTGCTTGGCGCTGCGATCCCTGCCCGGGTCACCGGGCTTGAACTCCTCCCAAATGCCCTGGATCCGGAGCAGGTTCACGACCGCGTCGCTGGGCTGGACGCCGTGCTGGAGCCAGTACAGCGCGCGGTCACGATCGATGCTGATGGTCGACGGGTCGTGCAGCGGCTGGTAGTAGCCGATGTCTTCGATGAAGCGGCCGTCACGCGGGGAGCGGACGTCGGCGACGACGATGCGGTAGAAGGGCTGTCGCTTCTTGCCCTCGCGCCGCAGGCGCATCTTCACAGCCATGGGTTGAACCATTTCTGACGCGGCCGAGGCGCGTCGACGGTGCCGCCAGGGTCACCCGGCGCGCCCACATCGGTCCGTGGACGGGAATGCGGTCGGCACGAGGCGGTGACCCCGTCTCCGCAAGCACTCGAAGTCGCCCACCGCAACCGATGGGCTGGCCTGGCAGGATACCCCAGCACCGCGACAGCCGCCGATGCCACAGGATGGACCGGGATGCAACCGATCGCGCCCTCGGCGTTCGAGGAGCTGGTGAGCCAGGCGCTGGACGAGCTGCCCGACGAGTTGTGGGCCCGTTTCGAGAACGTGGCGGTGGTGGTGGCCGACGAGCACCCCGACGACCCCGAGCTGCTCGGGCTCTACGAGGGCGTGCCCATGACCGAACGCTGGGACTACACGGGTGTGCTGCCCGACAAGATCTCGGTCTTCCGCATCCCGCTGTGCCTGGCGGCCCAGGACACCGACGAGCTGGTGGATGAGGTCAAGGTCACCGTGGTGCACGAGCTGGCCCACCATCTCGGCATCGAGGAGGACGCCCTGCGCGACCTCGGCTGGGGTTGAGGCACCACCGGTGTACCACTTTCTCGACCAGTGGTACACTTAGCGGTCATGCCCACCACGCGACCGCGCTATCAGATCACCGAAACACCTGCGGTGGCGCACGCGCTGGCCGTTGCCTCACGAAGATGGCCAGGCGAGCCGCGTTCTCGATTGATGTTGCGCCTCCTTGAAGCGGGCCGTGCCGCGCTCGAACGAGACGAGAACACGACGATCCACGACCGGCAAGCCGCCGTCGCGGCCACCAGCGGGAAGTATTCCGACGCCTTCAGCGCCGATTACCTTGGCGAACTGCGCCATGACTGCCCCAAGTGATCGCGCTTGACGCCAGCGTGCTCATCGCACACCTGTACCCGCGGGACGCTCACCACCGAGCCGCAAGCGCCTTGCTTCGTGTCGCAGCAGGCGAGGCGCTCATCGCGCATAGCCTCACCTTGGCTGAGGTCCTCGTCGGCGGCGTCAGGGTTGGTCGCGGCCCCGAGATGCTTGCGGACCTGGGTTCGGTCGGCGTCCAGCTCGCTCAGCGGCCAGATGACGAGCCGCTGCGCCTGGCGAACCTGCGGGCGGCCACCGGGCTGCGGTGGCCCGACTGCTGCGCGCTGGACACCGCGCTGAGCAACGCCGCCGCACTGGCAACGTTTGACCAGGTCCTGGCAAGTGCGGCACGCCAGCGCACCGTCAGGGTCGTGCCTTGACGACGCACCTTCCACGTCGCACGGGCCAGCCGGTCAGGCGGTCGGGCGAGATAGAGCCGCGACCAGCTCGGGCCCTCGGGCGTCGCCGGTGCTGGCCGCCGCCCGCAGCCCTACCCACCACACGCCGGCGCCCCAGACGAGCACGCCGAGGACGGCCAACGGCAGCAGCGCCGGACGCAGGAGCATGGCCGCTGCGAAGCCGCCGACCACAGGCAGCAGCAGCAGGCCCTGGACGGTGAAGGCGATCAGCTGAACCAAGAGGGTGGCGCAGCCGGCACCGCCGCTAGTGGCCCACAGGTTGGTCCCCGACTCGGGCATCGGCATCGGCGCCAGGACGGAGGCGAGGTTGCCGACACCAAATGAGATCCCGAGCAGCGCCAGGCCCGCCAGCATCGCGACTGGCACGTAGCTCCACCCGCCCGTGGCGGCGGCGAGCGCCACCGACATTGCGGTGACGATCGGCACCATCACCAGGACGCCGGCGAGGTTCTTGCCCGCCAGATCCGCTTGGCTGCCGGAACCGCTGACGACCAGCAGCCAGACCGCGGCGCGATCGGCTCCGTAGCTGTTGAGCGACCCAAGGCCGTAGAAGAAGGTCACCAGCGGTGCGGCCAGTACGAGCCGTGGGTCGCGCTGGCCGACACCGACCGCCACCGCGACCGCCGCGCTCACCGCCACCAGCACGACGAACAGCAGCTGCACACGCAGCTGGGGTATCCGCCACAGGTAGCGCAGCTCTCGAGCCGCAGCGGCGCCCGTGCGGTTGCGCGGCAGGAAGCCCACGACCCTGGGGAACAGCGGGGCGTCGCGCAGCCTGCCTCCCCCGACTGCTTCGCTGCCGACGGCGGTGTTCTCCAGCGCGCGTAGCCACCAGCGGGCGAGCCCACCCACCAAGAGCACGGCGCCGGTCAGCCACAGCAGCGCTGGCAGCAGTCGTCCGGCCGCCGCCTCGACGATGGCGCTGGCGGCCCAACCCGAGGGCAGCCAGCGCAGGACGCCAGCGGCTTGTTCCGCGAGACGTAGCAGCTGGCCACCTTCTGCATCCAGGTCACCGACGTTGAACAGCAGGTTGGGCAGCTGCCCCAGGGAGGCCACCGCGATGCCGAGGAACGCCGCCGAGAAGGCCGCGACGTCCCGCCCGCGACGGCTGCGCAACCGGGCGGACAACGCCGTAGCCAGCGCCCTCGAGCCGATGATGCAGACGGCGAACTGCGCGGCCACGGCGGCCAGGACGATCGCGGCGCCAAGTCCGAAGGGCGTGAAGCCCACGACCACGCCGGTCAGTGCCAGCAGCGTCGCCAGCGGCCCGATGCCGACCGACGAGGCCGCTGCCAGCCCCACCGCCAGCTGGCGACGGCTCAGGGGCAGGAGGCGCAACCGCAGCGGGTCGAGGGTCTCGTCGAGCCCGAATGCCAGCAGCGGCACCAGCAGCCAGCCGAGCGTCAGCACGGTCAGCGCGAGCAGCAGCACGGTCGACGCTAGCTCGGCCAGGTCGTCGCGGCGCCCCAAGGCCGTGAACCCCACCGCAGCCAAGACGGCGATGGGCAACGCGTACAGCGCGCCGAACACCGTGGCGATCACCTGCTGCCAGCCGCGCCGCAAGCCGTTGCGCAGTAGCGACAGCTTCAGCCGGACGAAGAGCCGAGCCACCGCAGTCCTTCTCCCCCCGCCACCTCGTCGGCGCCGACCAGCGACACGAAGGCGTCCTCCAGCGACCCGTTCCCGCGCACCTGATCCAGCCGACCCAATGCCACCAGCCGGCCGGCGTGCAGCACCGCGACGGTGTCGCAGAGCCGCTCCACCAGCTCCATGACGTGGCTGGAGAAGATCACGGTGCCGCCGTTGGCCCGGTGCTGCTCCAGCACCGCCCGCAGGGTGCGAGCGCTGACAGGGTCGATGGCCTCGAAGGGCTCGTCGAGGAACAGCACGCGTGGTGCGTGCAGCAGCGCGACGGCCAGGGCCACCTTCTTGCGCATCCCGTGGCTGTAGTCCACGACAAGGGTGCCCTCCGCCTCGGTGAGGCCGAGCACGTCGAGCAGCTCTTCGGTCCGCTGCGCCACCGTTGTGGCCGGCATGCCGCGCAGCAGGCCCGAGTAGGTCAGCAGCTGGCGACCCGTCAGCCGGTCGAACAGCGCCACATCCTCGGGCAGGACACCGATCCGCCGCTTGGCCTCTAACGGATCGAGCCACACGTCGATGCCCTCGACCTCGGCCGACCCGGCGTCCGGCCGCAGCAAGCCGGTGACCATCCGCAGCGTGGTGGTCTTGCCCGCGCCGTTTGGACCCACCATCCCGAAGAACGAGCCGCGCGGTGCCGCCAGGTCCAGCGAGTCGACCGCGACCTTGCTCCCGTAGACCTTGCGCAAGCCGCGGACCCGGAACGCGGCGTCTTCCGCCTCTACTGCCATCGCGTCAGCGGCGCTTCTTGCGCTTGCGCTTCGGCACAGTCTTGTTGCGTGGGCGCCCGGCGGCCGGCCCCGCCGAGCCGGCGCCGACTCCTTCGAGCCCGCCGAAGCCGCCCATGCCGCCGCTCATGTCGCCGAGGCCTGGGAACCCGCCCCCCAACTGCCCCGCGAGATCGGGGTCGTTTCGCATCTGGCGCATGGCCTTCATGCCCTTGGCGCCACCGAGGGATTTCATCATCGTCTGCATCTGTTCAAAGCTGCGCAACAACTCGTTGACTTCTTGCGAGCTGCGCCCAGAACCCGCCGCCACCCGCTTCTTACGCTTGCCGTTGAGCAGCTTGGGATTGCGCCGCTCCTCGGTGGTCATCGAATGGATGATGCCTTCCACCCGGTTGAGCTGCCCGTCGTCGAGGTCGACGTCCTTGAGTGCCTTGCCCATGCCGGGGACCATGCCCAGCAGCCCTTGCAGCGGGCCCATCTTGCGCAACTGCTGCATCTGTGACAGGAAGTCTTCGAGGGTGAACTCGGCGGCCAGCAGCTTGGACTGCACCTGCTCGGCCTGCTCGGTGGTGTAGACGTCCTCGGCCTTCTCGATGAGCGTGAGGACGTCGCCCATCCCGAGGATCCGCCCCGCCATGCGGTCGGGATGGAAGGCCTCGAACTCGTCGAGCTTCTCCCCGATCGACGCGAACTTGATCGGCCGGCCCGTGACCTCGGCCACTGACAGCGCAGCCCCGCCGCGCGCGTCACCGTCGAGCTTGGACAGGATCACGCCGGTGAAGTCGACGGCCTCCTGGAAGGCCTTGGCGACGGTGACAGCCTCCTGGCCGATCATCGCGTCGATGACGAACAGCGTCTCGACCGGCTCGACGGCGGCTTTGATGGCCGTCGCCTGGTCCATCAGCTCCTCGTCGACATTGGTACGCCCCGCGGTGTCGACGATGACCACGCCGGCGCCGAGCCGCCGGGCCTCGGCGACCGCCTGACGTGCCACCGCCACCGGGTCGCCCGACTCAACGGGGGCGTACACCGGGACGCCGACCTGCTCGCCGAGTACGCGCAACTGCTGCACGGCGGCGGGACGTTGCAGGTCGCAGGCCACCAGCAATGGCTGGCGGCCCTTCTTGCGTAGCAGCTTGGCCAGCTTCCCGGCGGCGGTGGTCTTTCCCGAACCCTGCAGGCCGGCCAGCATGATGACGGCGGGCGAGCGGCTGCCGAGATCCAGCGGCGCCGACTGCTCGCCGAGGATGCGGACGAGCTCGTCGTGCACGATCTTGACGACCTGCTGGCCGGCGTCCAGCGCCGCGCCGACCTCGGTTCCGACGGCACGTTCCCGAATGCGTGCCACGAAGGTGCGGACGACCTTGAAGTTGACGTCTGCTTCCAGCAGTGCCAGGCGGATCTCACGCAGCGCCTCGTCGACCTGCTGCTCGGTGAGCTTGCCGCGGCCGCGCAGGCCGGCAAAGACGGCGTCGAGCCGGTCGGAAAGCG
>JALZLC010000360.1 GCA_030858885.1 Actinomycetota bacterium | reverse complement strand
TAGCCGCTTGCGGTGTGCGGGCAGACCGCGCTAGGAGTCGACCTCTGCGGCGCCGGTGTCGCCGGCCGGCGCAGTGGTCCCAGCGGCCCCGCTGCCCGCCGAGAACGTGTAGGTGCCTCCGTACAGGCTGACCTGGGTGCCGATGTCCAGCCGCGGATAGAGCCACAGCGCGTCCGCGCGGCTGACGCGCACGCAGCCATGGCTGGCGGGGTAGCTCGGCACGGAGTCCGAGCCGTGGATGGCCCACCCGCCGTAGAAGTACATCGGGTCGTACAACGATCCCAGCGGTGCTTCTCGGGTGCCGGGGATCTTGCGCTCGACGATGTAGCTGCCGACGGGGGTGAGGCTGGTGGCCGTGCCGCCCGACTCGGTCTCGTAGGTCTCGCCGCTACCGGAGCTGACCGCCATGATCCGCTCGAGCTGACCGTCTTCGACGTAGTACAAGACCTGCTTGGTCAGGTCCACCTCGACGCGCGTGGCCGCTCCACCTTGGAGTTCCGGTGTCACCGGCTGATCCAGCGCCGCGCGGGTCAGCGGCCCCACCACGCCGTCGGCGGACAGCCCGTTGACCTTCTGGAAGGCCATGACGGCGCTGAGCGTCGCCGGACCGGAGACACCGTCGATGGAGTCTCCGTAGTACCGCAGTTCGGCCAGCCTGGTCTGCATCGCCGCGATGCCGGCCTTGCGGCGGTCCTCGCGCCGCTGCTCGGCTCGGGCGGCCCTGGCCTGCGCCGCGGCGTCCGCCTTGGCGGCGGCTCTGGCCTTGGCGGCGGCTTTCGCCTGGGCCTTGGCCCGCTCGCGGGCTCTGGCGGCCGCCCTCGCCTCGGCCTGGGCCTGGACCTTCTCCGCCGCTGCGGCGGCGGTTGCCACCTCGGTCACCTCGGCACCCGTCGGACCGCTCGGCGCGATCCTGTCGACCTCCTGGGCCTGCGGGGCTGACGAACCGACGCCATCGGTCTGGGCACTCACCGGAGCTGCGGCCAGCGTCTTGACCAACGAACCCACGAACGAGCCGACCAGCGCGACAGGCGGGCCGGCCAGCACGACGCCTGCCCCCACCAGGATCACGACCAGGGTGGGGACCAGGAGCAGCGAGAGCAAGCGGCGGCGCATCAACGAAGCGTAGCCAGCGATGCCACTGCGTGCTGGATGTCCGTTCGGACGGCCGGCGTCGAATCGGGATCGCGTGGCGACGACCGCTGGCTCCTCAACCTTCGAAGCGCTCCAGCAACCGGTCGGCGGCCGTATACGGGTCCAGCTTGCGTTCAGCCACCGCGGCCGCAAGCTCGTCGACCAGCTGACCGTCGTCGAAGGTGGTGAAGCGACGGCGAACCTCGCCAAGGGTGATTTGGTGCACCTGGGTGCGCGCGCGCTGCCGGCGGCGCTCGTCAAGGCGGCCCGACTCCTGCAACCAGGCCCGATGCCCGTCGACGGCATCGATCAGTGCGGCGATGCCCACGTCTGAGGACGCCACCGTTTTGCAGATGGGAGCCAGCCATTCGGGATGGCCGAGGTGCTGCATGTCACGCAGCTCACGCACCGTGCGGTCCACGCCGTCGCGATCCGCCTTGTTGACACAGAAGACGTCGGCGATCTCCAGGATCCCGGCCTTGGCGGCCTGGATGGCGTCGCCCATCCCCGGAGCCAGCGCGACGATGGTCGTGTCCGCGGCCGACGCCACCTCGACCTCGGCCTGCCCCACGCCGACCGTCTCGACGACCACAATGTCGAACCCAGCCGCGTCGAGGACCAGCAGCGCCTGCGGTGTCGCCCATGACAGCCCGCCGAGGTGGCCGCGGTTGGCCATCGACCGGATGAAGACGCCCTCATCGAGCACGTGGTCCTGCATGCGCACGCGGTCACCGAGCAGGGCGCCGCCAGAGAAGGGCGACGAAGGGTCGACGGCGAGCACCGCGATCCGCCGGCCACGCCGGCGCCACTCGGCCAGCAGCGCGTTGGTCAGCGTGGACTTGCCGACGCCCGGCGAGCCGGTGATGCCAATGAGCTGCGCCCCGCCGGTGTGGGGGTGCAGCAGCCGCACGGCCTCTCGCAGGTGCTGCGGGGAGCCGTCCTCGATGCGGGTGAGCACCCTGGCCAGGGCCCGTCGCTCCCCGGCCAGCAGGCGCTCGACGAGCTCGGCGGTCTCCATGGCAGGTGCGGAGGCTAGCCGTCCGTTGCACTCCAGTGCCAGACGGTACGGGCGCGCAGTCGCTCGCCGGCCGCCAGCTCCACCAGGCCGGTCCCCGCGTTCCCCTGGGCGTGCAACACCGGGGCGTTGGGCCAGGCGGTCTGCGGCTCGACGCACACACCCCGGGGCGGGGTGTGCACCACCACGGTCGCGGGGTTCGCCGGCATGTCCAGCGTCAACTCCAGGTCCGGCCACACGACCTTGACCGGCCGACGAATCCCAATGTAGGCGTGGTCCAGAACCCGGTCGCCGAGCGCCGGCATGGCCCGCAGGTCGGTGCGGTCGTCCACCGGCAGTACCGCGCCCGTGGGGATCAGATCGTCGCGGGTCTCCAACACCTCGTCAGCGACCACCCCGACCCGGAGATCGCCGTCGTCGGGGCGCCGGAACCACGGGTGCCATCCCACCGAGACCGGCATCGCGCTGTCGCCTGCGACGACCTGCGCCTCCAGCGTGAGGCAACCCGCCGCGAGCGCAATGCGCTGTGCCGCCCACCCGCCGAAGGGCCACCTTGCGGCATCAAGGCCACAGGTGAGGGTCACCTCGGTCGTCTCGGTGTGCTCGACCCGCCAAGCGGTGTCGCGCAGGACCCCGTGGATGGCGTGGCCGTAGTGCTCGGCCGGCACCTGGCGGGTGTAGCCGCGAAAGGGCACCTGGCCTTCGTCCAGCCGCCCCACCCACGGCGCCATCAGGAAGCAGCCCCAGCCAATGTCGGCGTCCCTGCCCTCCGGTTGGGACTCGAAGCCGAGCAAACGCTCGATTCCCAGGGCGGTCAGCGAGGACAAGCGACCGCCCGCGTCGGGCTCGACGACGACGGCGTCCTTGCCTGCCCGCAGCCGAACCGTCACGGCTCCGCCAGCGTGTGGGGCGCGATAATCGCCGGCGCCTACAGGGTCTCGAACACGACGGCCTCGCCCTGGCCGCCGCCACCGCACAGCGCGGCCGCTCCTCGCCCGCCGCCGCGGGCACGCAGCTGCGACAGCAGGCTCGTGGTGATGCGCGCGCCCGTGCAGCCGATCGGATGGCCCAGGGCCACGGCTCCACCGTTGACGTTGACCTTGTCGGCGGGCACGCCGAGTCGGTCGGCCGAGAAGATCGCCACCGAGGCGAACGCCTCGTTCATCTCGTACAGGTCGAAGCTGTCGGGCGCGGCGCCGAGCTTGGCGGCCGCCTTCTCGATGGCGGCAGCCGGCTGGTGGTGCAGCGACGGGTCGGGCCCGGCGACGGTGGCGTAGGAGAGGACTCGCGCCAGCGGTGTCAGGCCGAGCTCGTCGGCCTTGGCGCGACTGGTGAGCACGACCGCGGCGGCGCCATCGGAGATCTGGCTGGCGTTGCCGGCCGTAATGGTGCCGTCGGCGGTGAACGCCGGCCGCAGCCTGCCCAGCGACTCGGTGGTCGTGCCGGGCCGCACCCCCTCGTCGCTGTCGACCAGGATCGGCTCGCCCCTGCGCTGTGGCACCTCGACCGGGGTGACCTCGTCGGCGAAGCGGCCGTCCTTCCACGCCGCGGCTGCCCGCTCGTGGCTGGCGGCGGCCCAGGCGTCCTGCTGCTCGCGCGTGATGCCGTACCGCTCGTTGAGCCGGTCGCTGCCCTCGCCCATGTGCCCGTTGTCGAAGGCGCACCACAGCCCGTCGTGGATCATCGCGTCGACGATCTCGCCGTTGCCCATGCGGTAACCGCCGCGGGCCTTGGGCAACAGGTACGGCGCGTTGGACATCGACTCCATGCCGCCCGCGACCACCACGTCCTGCTCACCGAGGCGGATCGCCTGATCAGCCAGCGCCACCGCGGTCAGCCCAGACAGGCAAACTTTGTTGACGGTCAGCGCGGGCACGTCCATGCCGATGCCACCCTTGATGGCCGCCTGCCGAGCGGTGATCTGTCCCTGACCTGCCTGCAGAACGTGGCCCATGATCACGTAGTCGACCGCTTCGGGGGGCACGCCGGCACGCTCCAGCGCGGCACGGATCGCCACACCACCCAGATCCATCGCGCTCAGACTCGCTAAGCCGCCGCCGAACTTGCCGATCGGGGTGCGGACGTAGCCGACGATGACGGCTTCGTTCATGGCGGTGCGCTCCTGCCTGCCAGTCGGATGGTGAGCTGGCCGCCATTGTTCCACGGCAGCCCGAGTGTGCGCCCGGCGATGACGCACGCGAAGATGGCGCCCATGGCTGACGCTGAACCCTTCTCTGTCGACACCCTGCTTTCGCTCCCCCGCCTGGAGGGGCTGGCGCTGTCGCCCGACGGCAGTCGCCTGGTCACGTCGGTGGCACGACCCGATGCCGAGGGCAAGAAGTTCGTCACCGCCCTGTGGGAGCTGGACCCCGACGCGCAGCGAGAGCCCCGCCGGCTGACCCGCTCGGCGCCCGGCGAGGCCGGGGCGGTGTTCATGCCGGACGGGGCGCTGCTGTTCACCTCCTCGCGGCCCGACCCCGCCGCGGCGAAGGACGATCCACGCGGCGAGGCGCCCGCGCTCTGGCTCCTGCCGTCGGGCGGCGGCGAGGCCTATCTCATCGCCGCACCTCCCGGAGGGGTGGACGACATCGCGGTCGCACGTTCGTCGGGCACCATCGTCCTCGGCGCGTCGACCCATCCCCGTACGGCCGGATGGGACGAGGACGCCGAGCGCGAGAAGGCCAGGGTCGATGCCGGCGTGCAGGCCCAGCTGTTCACCGACTACCCGATCCGATACTGGGATCACTACCTGGGGCCGCGTGAGCGCCATCTGTACGCTGCGCCACCGCCGGCGGGCGACACCGCCCTTGAGGTCAACGACCTGCTGCCCGACCCCGAGCGGCTGCTGGACCTGTCCACCTTCGACATCACGCCGGACGGCGCCACTGCCGTCACCAGCCGCGCCCAGGACGATGCCGACGTCCGCAACCGTTTCCTCAGCGAGCTGGTGGCCGTCACCGTCGCCACCGGCGACCAGCGCATCCTGGCCAGCGGCGACTTCGGCTACGAGTCCCCCGCGTGCTCGCCGGACGGTCGTTGGGTGGTCGCCATCCGGGCCGAGCGCTCGACACCCGACCGCGCGGGAGACCAGACGCTGTGGCTGGTCGATCTCGCCACCGGCGACGGTCAGGACCTGCTGCCCGGCTTCGACCTGTGGCCCAACGCGCCCGTCTGGGCCGCTGACAGCAGCGCCGTCTACTTCACCGCCGACAGCGACGGTCGCACGAGGCCATATCGAGTTGACCTGGACGACCAGCGGCTGACGCGCCTGGCCACCGAGGGCGTGTTCACCGCGCTGTGCCCGTCCCCCGACGGTGCCACGGTCTACGCGTTGCGCTCGATGATCACCGTCCCGCCGCACCCAGTGGCCCTCGACGCGTCTGCCAGCGACCAGGAACCACGAGCCTTCGATGGAGCCTGGGGCGCCATGGCCCTGCCCGGAAAGGTGGAGCGCGTCGTTGCCACCGCCGAGGACGGGACCGAGGTCCGCTCGTGGCTGCTGCTGCCTCCTGACGCCGGCAAGCGCAACCCCGCGCCGCTGGCGCTGTTCATCCATGGCGGCCCCCTCGGCTCCTGGGCGGGTTGGCATTGGCGCTGGAGCCCACATGTGCTCACGGCGAAGGGCTACGCCGTCCTGCTGCCCGATCCGGCTCTGTCGACCGGCTACGGGCTGGACTACATCCAGCGGGGCTGGGGTCGCTGGGGCGACGTCGTCTATGAGGATCTGATGGCGGCGGTGGATGAGACGGTCAAGCGTCCGGACATCGACGAGACCAAGACGGCCGCCATGGGCGGGTCGTTCGGCGGCTACATGGCCAATTGGATCGCCGGGCACACCGACCGGTTCGACGCGGTGGTCACGCACGCCAGCCTGTGGGCCCTCGAACAGTTCCACGGGACCACCGACCTCGGCGTGTACTGGGAGCAGGAGTTCGGCGACCCCTACACCGAACCGCAGCGCTACCGCCAGAACAGCCCCAACCTGCACGTCGGCGACATCCGCACGCCCATGCTGGTGATCCACGGCGAGCAGGACTACCGCGTCCCCATCGGCGAGGCGCTCAAGCTGTGGACCGACCTCAAACGCCACGGCGTCGACGGGCAGTTCCTGTACTTCCCCGACGAGCACCACTGGATCCTCAAGCCCGGTAACGCACGCGTGTGGTACCAGACCGTGGGCGCGTTCCTGGACCATCACGTACGAGGACAAGCGTGGACTCGACCGGAGCTGCTGTAGCTCGACCCACGCGGCTGCGCGAGCTGCCCGAGCTCCTGCGACGCAACCGCGACTTCCGGCTGTTGTTCGCAGCGACCGTCGTGTCGTTCCTCGGTGACTGGTTCGCGTTCGTCGCGGTCAGCGAGTTCGCGATCACCGCCACCGGCCGCGAGGGTGCCGGCGCGGTGGCCTTCGCCGCCAACGTCCTGCCCGTGTTCCTGGTGGCACCGTTCGCCGGCGTGCTGGCCGACCGCATCGACCGCCGGCTGCTGTTCGTGGCCGTCAACCTGGCGGCGATCGTGCCCTGCCTGGGACTGCTGGCGGCGTTCGCCCTCGGCCAGCCGTGGCTGGCGGTGGGCTGCCTGGCCGCTATCGCGCTGGTCGTGGCCTTCGTCGAGCCGATCACGGCCGCAGCCGTCCCCAACCTCGTGGATCCCGCTGACCTGTCGCTGGCGCAGGCCGCGCTGGGTAGCGTCTGGGGCACGATGCTGTTCGTCGGCGCCGGCGTCGGCGGGCTGGTGACGCAGGCGTTCGGTGCGCAGACCAGCTTCGTGCTGGATGCGCTGACGTTCGTCACCGCGGCCGTGCTGGTGCTGGGGATCCGACGGTCCATGCACCAGGTGCCGCCCTCGCGCGCAGCCCGCGGCGAAGCGTCGAACCGGGGCTCGCCACCCCTTGGCGTGTGGTCCCATCTCGGAGAGGTGTGGCGGTTCGTTCGCGACCGCAAGGTCACCAAGGCGTTCATGCTGACCAAGACCGGCGTCGGCGTGGGCAACGGCATCGTCGGGCTGCTGCCGGCCTTCGCCCTGAGCCGGCTGGGCGGCAGCGCGCTGGCCATCGGCTACCTGTTCGCCGCTCGGGGACTCGGCGCACTGGCCGGCCCGCTGCTGGGCCGAGCCTTCGCGCGCGACGACGGGCGGCGCCTGATGCTGATCTGTGGCGGCTCGATCCTGGCCTACGGCTTCGTCTACGCCTTCCTGCCGCTGGTGTCGTCGCTGCCCGTCGCCCTGCTGCTGATCGTTCTGGCTCACCTCGGTGCCGGCGCGCAGTGGGTGCTGTCGACCTACGCGCTGCAGGTCACGACTCCCGACGCCATCCGCGGGCGGGTGACCAGTCTGGATTTCGGGCTGGCGACATTCGCCGTCGGCGTGTCGTCCTTGCTGGCCGGTGCCGCCGCCGATGTTCTCGGCCTGACCATCGCCTGCTGGCTGATGGTGGCACTGGCTGTCCTGTACGGGCTGAGCTGGCTGGCGTGGACGCGTGACCTGTGGCAGTCCAACACCGATCCGTTGCGGAGCCGGGCATGACGGACTCCGACGAGTTGTGGGGCAGGGCTGCCCGCGGCGAGCCGCTGGTGTACCGGCCCCGCCGAGGTCGGCTGCTGTTGATCGCGGCGGCCGCCATTCCGCTGGTGGCGGGTGGCCTGTGGTTGGGCGCACGGTACGGCGCGTGGCACCCCGTGACGATCGTGTGCACCTACTTCGGCGTGCCCTTCTTCACCTGCGGAGCGCTGTGGTACGTGGCCAAGGCGATGCTCGGGCGCCCGGTGCTCGTGGTGGACGCCATCGGCGTCGTGGATCGTGCCTCGGCGATCGGGGTTGGCCGCCTGGCCTGGGAGGAGATCGCCGGCGTCTCGTTGTCGTCCATGGGCGCCCGGCGGTTCGTGGCGCTGGAACTGACCCAGCGGGAGGCGACCTGGGCTCGGCTCGGGCCGGTCAAACGGTGGCTGCACCAGCTGAACTGGCGCCTGTACTCCGCGCCCGTGATGCTGCCCGACACGACGTTGCCCTACGACGTGGAGCGCGTCGCCAACGAAGTCATGGCCTACCGCGAGGCACTGCGCGGCGAGGCCACGCCGCGGGAAACCTGAGGGCATCGCTCGCGGCGCCCCACGTACCCAAGACACAGCGACCAGGATCGGCAGGACGGAGGAACGGTGCGGTTGCAGCGGATCGACCACGTGGGTTACGCCGTCACCGACCTCGAAGAGGCGATCAGCTACCACCAGCGACTGTATGGGGCGACCGTCACCCACCGTGAGGAGATCGACCGCGACGGCGTGCGCGAGGCGTTGCTGGCGGTGGGTGACAGCTACCTGCAACTGCTGGAGCCCACGCGCGACAACTCCCCGGTAGCGCGCTTCCTGGCCCGCCACGGGCCTGGCGTGCACCACGTTGGCTACGGGGTGGCGGATGTCGCGGCCACCCTGTCCGACCTGCGGGACATGGGCGTACGCGTCGTCGACGACTCCCCGCGCCATGGCTCCCGAGGGTGCCTCGTCGCCTTCTTGCACCCGAAGTCGGCGATGGGCGTGCTGGTGGAACTGGTCGAGGAACCGTCGCGGGCGGGGAACGGCACGGCCACCTAGACTCGGCGCTGTGAGCTGGATCGACCGCTTCAAACGCCGCAAGGACAAGCCGGGGGGACCCGGCCCTTCCGCGCAGACGCAGACCAAGCTCACCGACTTCATGGCCAACCGCGACGGGGTGGAGGGCTTCGTCGAGCCCCCCACGGCGGTCTACGCCATGACCTTGTGCCTGGTCGCCGCCGACGGCGAGTACCTTCGCCAGCCCGTGCGCGACGAGCGGCACGCTCGCAAGCTGTGCAACGACCACGGGGTGCCGCTGTATGACGCGCGGATCGTGGGCTACCCGCGGCGCATGCGCGAGTACGAGCGCGGCGTCCGCCAGCAGACGATCGGGTTGGAGGACCTGCCACCGTTGGAGGTCACCGAGGAGCGGGAGCGCCGCGACGACTGACGCCGCGACCTGACATCGGCTGCGCTACGTGAGCCGCTAGGCGTGCAGCGAGACGGACTCCACGAAGACGGTCTGGGTTGGGCTTTCGCCGCGCAGCGGGACCGCTGCGATCTGGTCAACGGCCTCCATGCCGTCGGTCACCTCGCCGAACACGGTGTACTGCGGGGGCAGGCTGACATCGTCCAGGCAGATGAAGAACTGGCTGCCGTTGGTGTTGGGACCGGCGTTGGCCATGGCCAGCGTGCCGCGGTCGTAGCCGCGGTTGCGGGCGGACGCCAGCTCGTCGGCGAAGCGATAGCCGGGACCGCCAGTTCCGGTGCCCGTCGGATCGCCCATCTGCACCACGAATCCCGGCACGATTCGGTGCACCACCGTGGCGTCGAAGAAGCCGCGAGCTGCCAGGAAGGCGAAGTTGTTCGCCGTCTTCGGTGCCTCGTCGCTGAACAGCTCGACGGTGATGGCACCGCATGACGTGGCGATGGTGGCGCTGTGGCGCGAACGGTCATCCAAGACCTGCTCGGCCTGCTCGAACTGGGGCTTGGGCTTGTCGTGGCCCTCGGGCACGCTGCCGCCGCAGGCGACGTCCATGGTCGGTCCTATCTGCTCGTGATCTCCACGGATTCGATCCAGGCCACCCTCGCCGGGGCCTCGGCAGCCGGGTTCCCCGGTACGGCGTCGGCCCCCAGCGTCGGAATCCTGCCGATCCGCGACAGCACGCGGCGGCCCTCGGCGTCAGTCCGCCCGAACACCGCGTACTGGGCCGGCAGCTCGAACCGGTCGTTGTACACGAAGAAGAACTGGCTGCCACCGGTGTCCGGGCCGGCGTTGGCCATCGCCAGGGTGCCGGGCGGGTACCCCTCGTCCTCGGCGGCGCCCAGCTCGTCGGGAATGGTGTAGCCGATGTCGAAGGCCGCCTCGTTGGTTCCGGCACCGGTCTGCAGCGCGCCGATCGTCGAGGCGTTGCGG
>JALZLC010000350.1 GCA_030858885.1 Actinomycetota bacterium | reverse complement strand
ATCTGCGACGCGACTGACGCACAGTCCGTCCCGGCCCCCCCGGCACTGGACGTTCGTCGCAACGGGCCCTGGCTTCCCCCCGCCGGGGCCCGTCCTTTATCCCGCAGTCAGCCACCGGTGTTGCGCTCGACAATGCGAGGTTGTGCCAGGTAGCGGGTGAACTCCTCCTCGGTCTCCACCCGGCCGTCGGGGAAGCGCAGCGTGCGGGTCACGACGATGTCGAAGCCCTCGCCAGCCTCTTGGACGACCACCTCCTGGCCGCGCCGGAGACTGTCGTTCTCCCGGTACTGGGTCTCGCCGCTCTGCAGGTTGCTGCGCGGACCGGTTGTGGTCGACACCTCCACCCACTTCTTGCCGTAGAAGCTGACGGTGATCGAGGTGTCCGAGTAGGAGGTCTTCACCAGGATCCCGTGCGGTGAGGTGTTGGCCACCTTCAGGTCGACGGTGGGGAAGTTCAGGGTCGCCTCACGGCCCTCGGGGTAGCGGCTGATGTAGTAGGAGTGAGCCTTGTGCTCCACGATGTCGTAGCCACCGAAGTAGGCGGCGTTGTACATCGTGGTGGTGAACTGGCTGACGCCGCCACCGATCTGCTCCACGAACTCCCCGTCGAGGATGGCGCCGCCCCCCACGAACCCCTTGGCCGTCGTGCGGTCACCCACGTAGCCGTTGAGCGAGAAGGTCTCGCCGGGCTCGATCACGACCCCGTCGACGATGTCGGCCATGCGATGGATGTTGGTGACGCGGCTCTCACAGCAGGCGTGGTAGGTGGTGAACGACGAGACCTGCCGGCGAATGTTCAGCGCCTCGGCCTCCGCGCGCGTGCGCTGGGGCTGGGTGATGTCGCCCGTGAGGACGGCGTTGCGGGGTCTGCGGCGCGACGCCACCCGGTTGACCTGGCGAGCCGCCTTGGCGGCGTTGTAGGAAAAGCCCACCTGCCCGCCGACCACCCGAACGGAGCGGTCGTTGACCGCGAAGGTGGCACTGGCCGGGTCCGACGCGAAGCTGCTGATGGTCTGGGGGCCGATGGCGTCGCGGAGCCCCCTGGGGTCGACCGCGATCTCGATCGCGGCAGGCTCGCCCCGGCCACGAATCCGCGTGGTGAGCGCGTCACCGATCTGCGCGGGCGTCAAGGTAGCCGTGACGCCGTTGCGGCGCAGCGTGACCGGTGCCGACACGGCGCGACGCGCCTGACGAACCGCACGGCGCACGTCGCCTACGGTCGTTCGTGGCGGCAGTGGTGCGGTTTCCACACGCAACACACCACCGTCTCCAATGAGCAGCCGTTCCCGGGCTGCCGCCACCAGCGGTCGCTGCAGGACCCGCGCACCCGGTCGCGGCTGCTCAGCTCGAACGCGCGTCCCGTCGATCCGCACCCGCCCCTCCCGCGGTGGCAGCTGCAGCCGCTCGGCCACCTGCTGGGCCCAGGCTTGCAGGGGCTCGTCGCGGACCTGCTCGACCGGCGGCACCGCGATGGTCGCGGTGAAGGCGGCCAGATGGTCGCGCAGAGCAAGCAGCGGATCGGACTGGCGGCCGCGCCGCAGCGCAGCCGCAACCGTCGCGTCGATGTCGAGGACATAGCCAAGATCGCTGGCCTCGGCGATCACCGGCACCGGTTCGTCGGCCGACCCGCCGGGGGAACTGCGCACGGCTCGCACGGTGACGGCGCCCTTGGTCTCGGCATGGCGTCCCAGCGCCGCTCGAGCTCCGGCCTCTGATTGACCGCCGATGCGCACTCCGTCGACCCGCACGCCGGGCAGCACCCCGTCGCGAGCCGCCCGCAAGCCGAGCAAGGCGCCGGCGACCACCACCAGCGCAGCCACCAGGACGATGAACGCCGTGCGCACACGTCGAAGCCCGCGTCTGGGAGGAGACGGGGAGGCGGTGCGGCTTGGCGGCGCTGCCGATTTCACCATGAGTCGCTCAGCAGGGTAGCAGCCGCTGTCCCTCCGGCTGCCTCGTTGCTGCTGGCTCAGCGGTCACGCGGCGAGGTTCGAAAGCACTGTCCGCTATGTCCGTAGCTTTGACCGGCGGAAAGGGGGTAACTAGTCTATGCGCTCAGTCCCCTGACCTCGTGATCGTCACTTCCCCCGCCGCGCGGGAGTGGCGAGTTGAGCATGGAGCCGTATGCCCGCCCTGCAACGCCTGCGTCTGCACGTCGTTGTTCTGGTGCTTCTCGCCGCCACGATCGGGGTCGTGCTGCCGGCGACGGCGAACCCGGTGCTGCCGGAGGAGCAGCGGCTGGCCGACATTCGCGCCAGGATCGCCACAGTCCGCCAGGAGATCTCGGCGGCCAAGGCCACGAACCAACGGGACGCGGTCGCCTTCGCCAACGCGCAGCGCCAGCTGGCGGTGGTGATGAACGCCCTCGCCGCTGCCGAACAGGCGGTGCAACGCCAGCAGCAAGCCGTCGACGAGGCGAGGGTGCGCCTGGCGGCGTTGCGGGCACGCGAGGCCCAGCAGCGCGGGGTCATGGCCGATCGTGCGGTGACGCTGTACAAGCGAGGCGGGATGGACTCGCTGACGACGGTCTTGGGCTCCGACAGCACCACCCATGCGCTGCGTCGCTCTGCCTACGTGGATGCGGTCAACCGGGCCGACGCGCGCTCGGTGCAGCGGGTGATCTCCACCCAGACGGCCGTGGACGCGCAGCACATCCAGCTGGGTGTGGAGCAGGAGGCACTCGAGCGGGTCGCCAACGAGCAGCGTCAGGTGGCTGCCGAGGCCGAAGAGATTCGCGACGACCGGGCGGCGGTGCTGGCCGCCAGTAGCAGCCGGGTCAACAGCCTGCAGACCCGCGAGACCCACTTGGAGGTGGAGGGCCGCCGGATCGCCGCGCTGGCGCGCCGAGCCCAGCGGATGGCCGCCGCCAGTCGCTCGCGGCAATCGGCGACCAGCACCGCGACGCCTAGCGCCACGGCCGCCACCGACACCACGACCACGACCACCTCGACCGAGGTCGGCACTGGCGGCTGGACCTGGCCGGCCGGCGGCACCGTCACCAGCGAGTTCGGTTATCGCTGGGGCCGGCTGCATGCGGGGTTGGATATCGGAGCGCCGGAGGGATCGCCCATCTGGGCCGCTCGGGGCGGCACCGTGACATATGCGGGTGCCATGGGCGGCTACGGCAACTTGGTGCTGCTCGACCACGGTGGCGGGGTGTCCACGGCCTACGCGCACCAAAGCGCCATCATGGTCAGCGTGGGCGCCAGCGTGTCCGCCGGCCAGCAGATCGGCCAGGTTGGCTCGACAGGCAACTCCACCGGTCCGCACCTGCACTTCGAGACGCGGATCGGCGGTAATCCGCAGGACCCGCGCAGCTACCTGCCCTGACCGGGCCCGCTTCGGTCAGCAGTCGGCCGGCGGCGGACCCGCGCCGTTGTACTCCACCTCGGCGATGAGCTCCGCATCGTCGAGCGACAGCCGTGCGGTGGCCGCTGACAGGTCGGCGTCGGGCCCGATGATCAGGGTGACCGGCTCGCCGCTGCTGACCTCCTCCAGGACGGCACCGCCCGGGACCTGTCCCGCCAAGAGGTTGGCTTCGTCGCGGTGACCAGGCCGGTAGCGGACCACGGAGCGGTCCACCGCTGGGGCGTTGCCGACGTTGCTAATCTCGAAGCCCGCATCGGTCAGCAGCTCGGCGGCCCGGCCCGCCAGTCCTGCCTCGCCGGCGCCGTTGAGCACGGTGACCTCGACCTGTGACGGCCGCAGCGCGGCACGCTTGGGCTCTAGCACCGAGCCGTTGCGGAACGACCGGAAGACGCGCTCGGCTTCCGCCTCGTTGGGCACGATCACCGCTGCGCCGCCGATGTTGCTGTCGGTCCCCGGCACCGCGAAGGAGGGCAGGCTCGAGCCGCCAAGGCCGCGCCCCGCCCGGGCGAGCCTGGCGAGATCCACCGGACCAAGCCCCCGGTCGGCCGTCAACGCGGCACCACCCGCGTTGGCCGTGCGGAACAGCCGCAGCGGGTTGAGCAGGGTGCTTGGCTGCGCAACCCGTTTGGCCAGCTCCTTGATGAAGCGCTGCTGGCGCGCGATCCGACCCAGGTCGTTGTCGATCTTGCGCACCCGGACGAAGCCCAACGCTTGCCGCCCGGTGAGGGCAACGCATCCGGCCGGCAGGTCGATGTGGGCGTCACGATCGGACATCGGCTCATCGAGGAAGACGTTGACGCCGCCGACCGCGTTGACGATCTGGGCGAAGCCGAGGAAGTCGACCTCCAGATAGTGCGACACGGGAATGCCCGACAGCTCGGTGACGGTGTCGACCAGGCAGGACGGCCCGCCGAGCGCGTAGGCGACGTTGATCCTGCCCTGGCTGCCTTCGCAGCGGGTAACGAACAGGTCCCGGGGAAACGACAGCATGGCGGCACGGTCGCCCTTGACCTGCAGCAGCAGGATGGTGTCGGTGCGAAGGCCATCGGCCGAACCCGTGCCCAACCGCCGCCGTTGCGCCTCGTTGAGCTGCTCTCGGCTGTCGGACCCGACCACGAGCACGTTCATCCGGTCACCCGCGTCGCTCAAGCCCTGCACGTTGACCCGCGACATCCGCGCCGCTGCGGTGGCCGCAGCAGCCACGCCCATCAGCACCATGACGAGCGCAACGACGAGCAGAATCAGCAGCAGGCGGCTGCCGAGGCCCCTTCGGCGCCCTCGGGCCGCAGGCGAGAACCCGTGGTCGTCGCGGTCGGGCGGCACGTTGGCGCCGGCTGCCCTGGCGCCGGCTGCCGTGGCGCCGGCATCGGCGGGTCG
>JALZLC010000328.1 GCA_030858885.1 Actinomycetota bacterium | reverse complement strand
GACAGGACCCGGGTGGCCGCCGGCAGGGGCAGCACCACGGTGGCGGGCACCGGACGCTGCGGCTGCTCCGCCAGCGTTCGCGCCGCCTGCTGGCACACCAGCTCCAACTCTTCCATCCTCATTGCCGTGCCTCGGCGATGGCGTCGATGGCGACGAGAAACGCGTCGGTCCACTCGTTGCGAGCGGCAATGGGCGGCACCAGCTGCTCGGCAATGCGCTCGCGGACACCGCCCGGCACCAGCTCGGCGTTGCGAGGGCGCACTCCGAGGCACCGCTGTCGCGGGTCAGCCTCGGCAGTAAAGTCACCCGGCTCGGCCACCGCCACGACAGCGACGTCGGCGTCCCAGATCCGGACGATCTCGCCGCCCGCGCGGAACGCCTCACCGCAGCCGGCCTGCTCGGACTCATAGGTCAGGGCCACCACGTCCAACCCGCCGTCGCGTAGCCCCTCCAGCCGCCGGGCGATGTCGGGTCCGTTCAGGATTCCGGCCTGATCCAGCACCTGCTGGCCTTCCTCGCGCGGGGAAAGGCGAACGTCGACCGCTGGCTCGCCGCAGCCGGCGAGCAGCACGCCGGCGGCGAGCAGCCCCACCGCCCTACGCACCCAGCGCCTCGCGCAGCCGGCGGATGGGGCCTTCGAGGTTGTGCTGCTCGGCCAGCTCGTCGAGGCGGGCGTCGTCGCGGCCGTCGCTGGTGCGCTGGATCTCGACGTCGGTGCGTACCGGCACGACCTGTTGCATGGCGACCAGATAGGCCAGCGAGTCGCGCAGCGCAGCGGCCAACCGCGGGGGGTGGGACGCAGCGTCGCGCACCATGGCGTGCAGGTCGGGATAGGCGTTGACCAACGTCCGTGCCGTCTTCTCGCCGACACCCTTGACGCCCGGCAGGCCGTCGGACGGATCCCCCCGCAGGGTCGCGAAGTCCACGTAGCGCGAGGCGGGCACCCCGTACTTGGCCTGCACCGCGGCCTCGTCGAACCGCGCCAAGTCGCTGACGCCGCGGACCGTGAACAGCACCCGGACCACCGCGCCCCCCGAGCCGTCACCGTCGCGCACGAGTTGCAGCAGATCCCGGTCGCCGGTCACCACGTCGATCACCTCGCCGTTGCCGGCGTGCGCGCAGAGCGCCCCGATCGCGTCGTCCGCCTCCCAGCCCTGCGCGATCACACACTCCTGACCGAAGGCGGCCAGGACGGTGCGCACCACGTCGAACTGGCCGGGCAAGTCCTCGGGGTCGTCGCGGCGGGTGGACTTGTAGCCGGCGTAGGCCTCGACGCGGGGGGCGGGGCGCCAGTCGTCGTCGAACACGTGCACCACCTGGTCGGGGTTCAGGTCGGTGATCAGCCGTGAGGTCATGTCCAGGTATCCGCGCACGGCGTTGACCGGTGTGCCGTTCGGATCCTTGATCGAGGTGGGCAGCGCGAAGTACGCGCGGTAGGTCAGCGAGGAGGTGTCGAGCAGCAGACGGTGGCTCATCGCCGCCAGCGTACGGGTCGCGATGACGGCGATGATCCGCAACGCCCGGCTGCTTGGGTAGCGTGGGGCCATGGTTGACACGCTGGTGTGGGTCACGGGAGGCTCGGCGGGCATCGGGGCGGCGCTGATCCAGGCGGTGCCCTACGACGACGCGCGGGTCTTTGACATCTCGCGCTCGGGAGGGACGGTCGGTGCCGAGCATGTCGCCGCGGACCTGTCGGACCCCGCCTCGTGGGAGGATGTCGCCGCCCACTTCGCGGCCCAGCTCGACGACTTCGGCGGCGACCGCGCGGTGCTGATCCACAATGCCGGGACGCTGGAGCCGCTGGGCTTCGCCGGCGAGGTCGACTCCGAGGCGTACCGGCGCAGCGTGCTGCTCAACGCCGGGGCACCCCAGGCGATCGGGGACGCCTTCCTCGCCGCGGTGGCAACCTCGGGGTTCGGCGGGCAGGCCGTTGTGGTCCAGCTGTCCTCCGGCGCCGCGACCACGCCGTCGGCGGGCTGGTCGTCGTACTGCGCCGGCAAGGCCGCGCTGCAGATGTGGGTGCGTTGCGTCGGTCAGGAACAGCAGCGACGCGAATCAAGGGTCACGGTGCTGGCGGTCGCGCCGGGCGTGGTCGCCACCGGAATGCAGGAGCGCATCCGCCAGGCGTCGCCGCACGACTTCCCCGATGTCGAGCGCTTCCAGCAGTTGCATGCCCGCGACGAGCTGCGCGATCCCGCTGCGGTGGCCCGAGACCTGTGGGCGCTGCTGGAGACCGACGTGGACAACGGTGCCGTGCTGGACCTGCGGAGCCGATGATGGCCGACGCACCCTGGCCGTTCGCGCCGCCCATCACGCCCATGGAGGCCAAGGTCCGCCTCGAGCTCCCGCCGTCACCCGGGTGGGCCTACGAACCCAAGTGGGACGGCTTCCGCTGCCTGGCCTGGGGCGGGACGACGACAGCGGGGGCGGTCACGGCCCGCTTGGACAGCCGCAACGCCAAGCCCCTCCTGCGCTACTTCCCCGAGCTGTTGCCGGCGCTGGCGCAGCTGCCGCCCGATGCCGTCGTGGACGGTGAGGTCGTGCTGGTCACCGACGGCAGAACCGACTTCGACGCGCTGCAGCAGCGCATCCACCCTGCCGAGTCGCGGATCACGATGCTGGCTGCGCAGACGCCGGCGGAGCTGGTGGCCTTCGACCTGCTGACCTTGGGCGGCGAGGACTTGCGGGAGCGGGGGTTTGCGCAGCGGCGGGAGCGGCTGACCAAACTCGTCGACCGCCTAGAACACCCCTGGCATCTCACGCCCTCGACGACCGACGCCCAGGTCGGTGCACGCTGGTTCGACGAATTCGAGTCCGCCGGCTGCGACGGAATCGTCGCCAAGCAGCTGGATCGCCCCTACATCGAGGGCGAGCGGGCGATGGTCAAGGTCAAGCACCGCCGGACCGTCGACACGGTCATCGGTGGCTACCGCCTGCACAAGGAGGGCGATCGCGTCGGCTCGCTGCTGCTCGGCCTCTACAACGCCGAGGGAAAGCTGCACTTCATCGGCCACTGCTCGGGCTTCGGCGACGCCGACCGCGTCGCGCTGCTGGAGCGGCTGCGCCGTCACGAGGTGGACACCTCCTTCGGTGAGGACGCCCGCCAGCCCGGCGGGCCTAGCCGCTGGAGCGCCGGCAAGGATCTGACCTGGGTGGCGGTTCGTCCTGAGCTGGTGTGCGAGGTCAGCTACGACCAGCTGACCGGGGACCGGTTCCGCCACGCCACCCGCTTCGAGCGCTGGCGTCCCGACAAGGATCCGCAGCAGTGCCTGCTCGACCAGCTCGAGCGCCCGCAGGGTCC
>JALZLC010000320.1 GCA_030858885.1 Actinomycetota bacterium | reverse complement strand
ACATCTGCGACCCGGTCTGGATGCACAGCAGCGCGTCGTGAGCGGTGGCGTCGGCTTGCTCGGTGTAGTGGCTGTCATTGGTGACGACCAGCGGCAGCGACAGCTCGGCGGCGATGCGGATCAGCTCCCCGTTGGTTCGCGCCTGCTCGGGGATGCCGTGGTCCTGCAGCTCGATGAAGTAGCGGTCGGGGCCGAAGACGTCACGGTAGAAGGCGGCGGCCGCAACCGCGTCGTCGCGGCGACCGGCGAGCAGCAGCTGGTTGACCTCCCCGCCGAGGCAGCCCGACAGACAGATCAGCCCGTCGGCGTGCTCGGCGAGCAGCTCACGGTCGGCGCGCGGCTTGTACCAGTAGCCCTCCAGGTACGCCCGCGACACCAGCTGCATCAGGTTGCGGTAACCCTGCTGCGTCTCGGCCAGCAGCCCGAGGTGGTAGTAGGGCTCCTTGCGTCCCCCCGCCGTCCCACCCTTCGGCCCTCGCGCGCCCTTGGTGAAGCGGCTGCCGGGTGCGACGTAGGCCTCGCAGCCGATGATGGGCTTGACGCCGTGCTCCAGGCCAGCCTTGTAGAAGTCGATGGCGCCGAACATGTTGCCGTGGTCGGTGATCGCCAGCGCCGGCATCCCCTGCTCGGCGGCCCGCCGCAGTAGCCCCTGCACCCGGCTCGCGCCGTCGAGCATCGAGTACTCGGTGTGGGTGTGGAGGTGGACGAATGAGTCGGGCACTGCTGCTTCCTCGTAGCGGGATCGGACACCAGCTGCGGGGAAGAATAACAGCCATGTGGTTCGGCCCGTGATGGGCGGCGCGGCTGGCCCAAGTCTAGCCAGCGTCGGGCGTGGTCAGGCCACGACCGCGTCGAGCACCTTCGCCAGGAAGCCATCGACGTGCCGCTCGTGCATCCAACGCAGCACGATCACGAGGTCGTGGTCGGGCGAGACCCACACCTCATTGGGGCCGGCGCCTCTGGCCGCGTAGGCCGACGCCGGGACGCTGGGGCGCAGCACCTGAGCGGTGTTGAGCCACCACAGGTAGCCATAGGAAGGGTGCAACGCCGTCGGGACCAGCATTTGCTGGTGCCACTCGGGCGACAGCAGTCGCGCCCCGTTCCAACTTCCCCCACCCAGCATCAGCTGCCCGATCCGAGCCAGGTCCAGCGCAGCGATGAAGATGCCGCCGCCCCAGTGCCCACCACCGCTGACCGACTCGACTCGGACGCCGTCGACGAGCAGCGAGGAGTTGTCATACCCGCGCCAACGCCAGCTGTCACCGGCGCCCATGCGATCCATCAGCGCGCGCCGGAAGACGGTAGGCAGTGGCTCGCGTTGGACCAGCAACAGGGCGTAGGCCAGCGCGTTGACGCGCACGTCGTTGTACTCCCAGAACGTTCCCGGCGCGCCGAGCGTGCGGTCACGGCCCTCGCGACGGTCGGCGATGTCGGGCTTTCCCCACAACGTGGCTTCCAGCTCGCTGGTCTGGGTCAACAGGTGATGCCAGGTGACAAGCCGGTTGCGAGGGGAGGTGAACACCTCCAACGGGTCGTCGTCCATTGTCTGGTGAACCGGGGCGTGCACGTCGCCGATCAGCCCTGCGTCCACGGCCAGCCCCGCGACCAGCGCCAGGCAGCTTTTGGCGACGCTGAAGGTCGTGTCGACCCGCGAGTAGTCGCCCCAGGTGGCGACGACGGCGCCGTGGCGGACGACCAGGCCGTTGGAATCTCCATGCAGCGACGTTGGCCCGATGATCTCGCCGTACTCGTCGCCGAAGCGCTGTGCCAGCGCCTCACGAGGGTCGCGCGGCCAGTCGGTCTGCGACGCTTGCGCGAACGCGACGGCCGCGTGCAGCCGGCCGGCGTCCAGGCCCGCCTCCGCCGGCGCAAGCGTCGGCCAGCCGCTACCGCGGGTCAGAGCGGCCAGGTCGCTGCTGGTCATGGGCTGGTTCACGATAGCGATACCGCGGCGGAACTTTCTCTGTCCTGCGGGGTCGAACTGGGTGAGGAGGCACACGCCGCCTCTGTCTTCCCCAAAGGAGCGTCCGAGCATGGACATCACCGTGGTTCGCACCGGCCTCACCGAGGCCTGGACTTCGATCGCGCTCTACGCGCCCCGCATCCTGGGTGCGCTACTCATCGTCGCCGTCGGCTGGATCGTCGCGTCGCTGCTGCGCAAGGCGACCGGGCGGCTGCTGTCGACTATCCACTTCGACCGCGTGCTGCACGCCGCCGGTGTGTCCGGGGCCGCGCAGCGATCCGCCTACGACCCGCAGGGTCTCATCGCCGGTGTCGTCTACTGGCTCGTCCTGTTGGTGACGTTCCGCGTGGCCGCCGACGCCCTGCAGGCCACTGCCCTCTCGACGGCACTGTCCGGGCTCATCGGCTACCTACCGCAGGTTCTCGTGGCGGTCGCCATCGTGCTGATCGCGCTGGCGTTCGCCAACTTCGTGTCCGGCGCGATCCGCGACAACACCGGCACGCGCGGTGACCTCGGAGCCCGCCTGGCCTACTGGTCCATCGCCGGCTTCGGCGCCTTTGCGGCCCTCAACCAGCTTCAGGTCGCCG
>JALZLC010000306.1 GCA_030858885.1 Actinomycetota bacterium | reverse complement strand
CCGTATGGAAATGTGGGATGAATTACGTCACTGTAATTATGCCCGCAAGCACTTAGCGTCGACGGCCTCCAGTCCCGAGGCCCAGACCCTCGCCTCGGCGGCGTAGCGGTTGGCCTCCCTGCGTTCCTCGGCGCTGATCTTCGCCGGGAGCTGGGGCACCGGTTCGGGCTCCGACTGTGGCGCGGGCCGGTAGCAGTGGTGCGCCTCGTCGTTGAGCACCACGATGTTGCGTCGCCCGCCGAGGTCGCGGCACACGCGCCGAACCATCTGCGGTGGGGTTTCGGTGAACGGGCTGGGCTCCCAGCGGCTGAGCACCTGCTTGGTGAGCTTGGCGACGGCTTGCGTCTCGCGTAGCTGCAACGCGTGGAAGTTGGTGATCGCGATCCGGGCGTGGCCGAGGGCGACGATCTGCTCCGCTGGTATCAGGTCGCGCTCGCGGTAGTAGTTGTCCGGCGAGGTCGGCAGCAGGACGCGCAGTCGGTCGCGGATCGTGATACCGGGGGTCACGATCAGGAAGGTGTCGGTGAAGCGGCGGTCGCGAGGGTTCGCGAAGCGGTTGAGCGCCTGCCAGGCGATGAGCATCGCCATGACCACGGTCTTGCCGCTGCCCGTGGCCATCTTGTGCGCCACCCGGTACAACCCGGCGTTGGTGTCGGCGGCATGGTTGCGCAGCTCGCTGTCGATCCAGGTGTCGCCGTAGGCGGTGGCGGCCTCGGCCAGGTAGATCGCCGTCTCGACGGCCTCCCGCTGGCAGAAGAACCCCGGGCTGTCGCGCTCGGGGCGGACCCAGTAGCGCAGCAGCCAGCGCGTGGTCGGCGTGACGTGCGGCCAGCCTCGGTCGCGCCACAGGGCCACCCGGCCGCGTACCTGGTTGACGAAGTCGTTGAGTTCCTCGCGGTCGGCGGTCTGCTGGTCGATGGCCAATTGGGGGCCGCGCCGGCGTGAGGCGGCGATGGGGACGAAGTAGCCGCTGTCGCGCCGCGAGTCGACGACCTCGCTGGTGATCCCGTCGTCGTCGAAGCGGAAATGGCGGGTGGGCGGGTCGTACGGGCCGTTGATGATGGGGTTGTCGATCAGCTCCGGCACCCGCGCCCCCTTCCCGTGGCCGTTGCCTCAGCGTATTCGAGCCTTGCGTCAACTATCGCAGGACCGTGCTCCTCGGGCCGCTGCGCGAGGTCGACGGTCCCGGTCGCGCGAGTGAAACAAGAATGGCTTGACCGCCCTTGCATGACCAACTACTCTGCATCACAAAGTAGTTGGTGAACATCTGACGACGGAGGACGACATGGCGAGGACCGAGCATCGCGACGCGGACGATCCCGCGCTCACGCCAGCGGAGTCGCTGGCGCTCATCGAGGCGACGCAACACGACACTCGCCGGGCGCTGGGCTTCTCGGACTGGCCGTTCTACCTGATCTGGGGCTTGGCCTGGGCGGTGGCGTTTACCGTCACGCACCTGGTCACTGCGGTCGACAGCCTCCCGCTGGCACGGATACCCGAGGCCGTTGTCGGGTTCGTGTGGCTGGTTTGCGTCGGCGGGGCGGTCGTGGCCACCGGCGTGGTAATCGCGCGCTTCTCGCGGGGCGTGGCAGGCACCAGTGCCCGCATCGGCAAGCGTCTGGCCGTGTGTTGGTCGGCGGCCTTCATGGCGGCGGGCCAGCTTGGCGCGCTGCTGGGGCTCGAGGGTTACCAGTTCGGCGCGCTGTTCGTGTTCGTCGTGGCGCTGCTGTATCTCGGACAAGGCGCCGCGTTCCTCGACGATCTCCAACTTGGCGTCGGCGTCTGGTTGCTCGTGGTGGACACGGTCGCGCTCGCGCTGGGCCCGAACTGGTTCAACCTGGTGCTCGCCGTCTTCGGGGCCGGCGCCTTCCTGGTTGTGGCCGCGTTCGGGCGCCGCAGCGAGCAGCGAGCAGGGCAGCGGGCTGGGCAATGACTGACGCCGACGTGACGGTGCCGGCGGCGCTGCCTGAACTGGATCCAGTGATTCACGCGCAGGCGCGGCTGCGGGTGATGACGACGCTGTCGACGGTGGCAGAGGGCGACAGGCTGGCGTTCCCCCGACTGCAGGAGCTGCTCGACATGACTGCCGGCAACCTGTCCACCCACCTACGCAAACTCGAGGACGCCGGCTACGTCGGCGTCGACAAGGCCTATCGCGGGCGTACGCCGGTGTCGTGGGTGACGATCACACGCCGCGGCCGGCTGGCGTTCGAGGGCTACCACGAGGCGCTGCGCGCCTATCTCGGCGGAAGGAACGACTGATGTTGGCCGCTCGGGCGATCGACGTGGAGAAGCTCTACGGCCGTGGCGACACCGCGGTCCGCGCCCTCGACGGCGTTAGCATCGACTTTGCCGTGGGGCAGTGCACGGCGGTGATGGGCCCGTCGGGGTCAGGCAAGTCGACGCTGATGCACTGCCTCGCTGCATTGGATACCCCGACCGCCGGCAGGGTCCTCGTCGGCGACACCGACGTGACGACGATGTCGGACAAGCAGCTGACGATCTTGCGCCGCGACCGCATCGGCTTTGTGTTCCAGGCCTTCAACCTGCTCCCGCAGCTCACTGCGGCGGAGAACATCGAGCTGCCACAGCGGCTCGCCGGCCACCGCGCCGAGCCCGAATGGCTCGCCACCGTGGTCACCGCCACCGGCCTCGCCGACAGGCTGAACCACCGTCCCGCGGAGCTGTCCGGCGGGCAGCAGCAGCGAGTCGCCATCGCGCGGGCGCTGGCGGGCAAGCCGGACATCGTCTTCGCTGACGAGCCCACCGGCAACCTCGACTCGCAGTCGGGGGCAGAGGTCCTCGGCTTCATCCGCCAGTCGGTCGACGAGCTCGGCCAGTCCGTCGTCATGGTCACCCACGACCCCAACGCCGCCGCCTACGCCGACCGGGTGGTATTCCTGGCCGACGGCCGCGTCGTCGACGAGCTGGCCGACCCCACCGCCGAGACGGTCCTGGACCGCATGAAGGGGTTGTAGGCGATGCTGCGCGCCACCCTGCGCGGCATCGCCGCGCACAAGCTTCGCCTCGGGCTCACGGCGGTCGCGATCATCCTCGGCAGCGCCTTCGTCGCCGGCACCTTGGTCCTCACCGACACCATGCGGGCCAGCTTCGACGCGATCTTTGCGCAGACCACCAGCGGTGTTGACGTCGGAGTCCGCGGCACCCAGGCCTTCACCAGCGCCTTCGGGGAACGCGGGCGGGTGCCCGTTGAGGTCGCCGATCTGCTTGCCGAGGTCGACGGGGTCGCGGTCGTGGGCCCCGAGGTCGAGGGATCGGCCCAGCTACTCGACGCCGACGGACGGCCGGTCGGCGGGCAGGGTCCGCCGGCGCTGGCCTTCAACACCCCGGTCGACGAAGAGGTCGCAGGCATCGAGTTGCGCGACGGTCGCTACCCCCGACAGGCAGGCGAGATCGCAGTGGACGCGTTCACCGCCGAGCGGCTCGACCTGGCGCTCGGTGACCGCGTGCAGGTGGTCGCCGGCGGGCCGGTCCGCAGCGAGACCGTCGTCGGCACCATCGGCTTCGGCGAGTTGGACAACCTCGGGGGCAGCACCATCACGATCTTCGACAACGCGACCGCGCTGGAACTGTTCGGCGCCGAGGGCTACACGCTCGTGAGCCTGGCAGCCGAGGAAGACGTGAGTGCCGGCGTGCTGCTGGAGCGCGTCGAGGCGGCACTGGCCGAGGCGGGCTACGGCTTGGCCGACCCCGACCCCACTGCCGGCGCCACTGCTGACCCCGGCGCCGGCGCCGATGCTGCCGGTGGCGGCGAGAACGCCAGCGGCGCTCTGGAGGTCCTCACCGGCGCCGAGCTGGCCGACGCCAGCACCGCGGAAGTCGGCCAGTTCCTCGGCTTCTTCACCACCGCGCTGCTCATCTTCGCCGGGGTGGCGCTGCTCGTCGGAGCGTTCCTCATCGCCAACACGTTCTCGATCATCGTCGCGCAGCGGACCCGCGAACTGGCGCTCCTGCGAGCCGTGGGCGCGAGCCGCCGCCAGGTGCTGGTAAGCGTCCTGTCCGAGGCGGCGCTGGTCGCCCTGGCCGGCTCCCTGCTGGGGCTGGTGCTCGGCACCGCCCTCGCCTCTGGCCTGCGCGCGCTGCTCGACGCGTTCGGCATCGCCCTGCCCGCCAGCGATCTCGTGCTCGCCGTGCGCACGGTCATCGTCACCCTCACCGTGGGGGTCGTGGTGACGCTCGTCGCTGCCTTGGCTCCGGCGCTGAAGTCGCTGCGCGTCCCGCCCGTCGCTGCCTTGCAGGCCGTCGCCGCACCGCCGCCGCCGCGCTTCGGTCG
>JALZLC010000305.1 GCA_030858885.1 Actinomycetota bacterium | reverse complement strand
GCAGTCGGGCCAGGTCCTGTTCCACCGCCCGGGCAACCGCGCGGGCCTTGACCGTGGTGCTTCCCCGCTTTGCACGGTCGATGACGACCGTCTCCAGCGGGGGTCCGCCGGGGCGTGTCAGCTGGCGGAGCGCGAGCAGCAAACCCAGCAGGGCCAGCACCACGCCGAGGGCGATGGCGGCGATCCACCACCAGGTCACCGTGGTCGCGGTCTGCATCAGCGACGAGTAGTAGGAGCTGGGGTCGCTCAACGACAGCACGTCGGTCGCGACCAACAGGCCAAGGACGCCAAGCACCACCAGCAGCAGCGCCAGCACGCACAGCACGAACCGGTCGACGCGATCGATCACCGGACCCGCTCCTCACCACGATCGAGCTGGACCGTCGGGCGCACGGGCCGCTGCAGGTCCAACCGATCAAGCGCCTCGGTCAACCTGCTCTCCAACCGTTGCCGCACCGTTGCGACGTCCTCGGATGGCGGCACCTCGGCCTGCACCGCCACCTTGCGCTTCCCGGCTTGCACGCGGACGGTCGTCACGGAGGGGTCCTCGGCGACGATCTGGCGCAGATGCTCTTGGAGTCCACGGCGGTCCACCGCTGCGGTCCGATCCGGGGACGCCGGCTGCAACGGCAGAACCTGCGGCTGGCGGGGCCACAACTCCAGCAGCAGCAGTAACAGCCCGATCACCAGCATGGCGACGAGTACCGTCACGACCCGGGAATCGTCCCAGCGCAGGGCACCCAACGTCTGGTCCCACGCGCTGGTGGGCACCAGCCACGGCGGTCTGCCGAGGCGGGCCGCCACGACCTCGACGACGGTCACGACGCCGGCGACCAGCAGCGCCAGCCCCAAGACGAGGCCCAGCATGCGGTTGATCACCGTCACGGAGTGCTCGCCGTCAGCGCGCCGGACGCCTCGGTCGACACGTCGGCGACGTGCACGTGCACGGGCATCGCCGTCGCTGCGGGAAGCTCAGCGTTCAGCCGCTGGGCCACCCGGTCGCGGACCTCATCGGCCAGAGCGTTCAGCGGACGGCCCATGGCAGCGACAACGTGGACGTCCACCGCCGCCCGCCCACCTCGCCCGACGACGACGCCAGCGACCCTGGTCCCGCCGCCGTAGGTCGCGATCTCCCCCAGTGCGCCGGTGTGCAGTGAGACGACGCCAGGAGTCGTCTCCACCGCCGTGGCGACGATCCGTGCCACGGCGATGGGCGACCAGCCACCAGACGCCATGGCTACTGGACGCGGCTTGGAGCAGGCTCGGGCTGGCTGGACCCCTGGTCCTGGTCCTCGTCCTGGCCACCGGGGAACGACAGATCGGTCACGGTCACGTTGACCTCGGTGACTTCCAGACCGGTCATTGACTCGATGCGGTCGATGACGTTGCTGCGCACCGCTTCCGCCACCTGGTGCAGCGAGGCTGGGTACAGCACCTTCATCGTCACGTCGACCGCGGCCTGGGTCGCGCCCACCTCGACGCCGACGCCTGAGGTCTGGTGCTCAGAACCGCGAATGCGCCCGACGACGCTACCCATGGCGCTGCCGACGCCTCCACCGAGATCGGCGACACCCTCGACCTCCTTGGCGGCGAGCGCAGCGATTTTGGCCACCACAGAGTCCGCGATGGTCGTGGTCCCGTGCTCGGTCTGCAACTTGGCCATCTGCGACCCCGACGACGCGGAGCTGCTGGACGCCGAGCTGCTCGACGACGAGCTGCCGGGGGTGGAAGCGCCGCGGCTGCTGGAGCCTACGGGCTGGGTGGACGAGGAGGGATCGGACATGACGAGCTCCTTGTGTGGTGGTTGAGGGTCTACAGGGTGGAACTGCTGCGGTCCCGTTGACCGAACGGGTCGGTGATGTCGATCTGTCCTTGCACCACCAGAGCGATCAGGTACCCGATGAGGCCGAGCAGCCCGGTGACAAGGGCGCCGTCGAAGCCGGTGAAGGCCCAGACCGCGCCGATGACGAGGCCGACGATGATGGCGAAGCGAGGTGTGGACATGACCCCTCCAGCGGGACTCGAGTCAGTGCACGCGTGGCGTCGCCGCCCGCTGCATACGCAGCCGCGCGGACAGCGCGGCGAGAATCAGACGCCACCAAGGTGGCTGGTGGATGACGATCAGCGGAGGCGACGACGAAGCGGACAGGGCCTGCCGAGCTTCGACGACTTGGCGGAACCGCTCCACCGAACCTCCCTGGTCTGGGTGGCTGTGGCGGGCACGACGGCGGAAGGCAGCTTCGATGACCGCGCGATCGCACGAACTGGGCACACCCAGGATCTGTCGTGCTTGCGCGTTGGTCATCATCGGCTTCCCGTCGCTATGGTCTGCGTGCTTCATACCCGGCAGCGCGCCGTTCACGCAAGGCGCCGCGATCCGTCCGTGACCCGCTTTCCATGCCACCGGCGACGCGCCGGTCGCTGCCATAGCCGGTCAGCGCCGTGGCGTCGCCGTCTTCGCTACCGCCGACCGCGACGGAGGAATCACCCGCCGCCGCGGGCCGGCGTTCCGTACGGCGCCGCCGGGCTCGACCGCTGCGCCGTCAGGTGAGATCGAGGCGGGGGACGCCAGCATGCCGACGGCCGCCGCGGGTAGCCGCAACGACGCCGGATGAGCAAGCACGTAGGCGACACCGAACGCGTACGCCAGCGGTGCGACCATGCGGCGGCTCCCTCGCCTGGATCCTTGCGCCGATTGTGGCACATCCATCCAGGTGGTGCGTCAGCTTGAGAGGCCGGTGTCCTTGGTCAGGGCGCCGAGGAACTCATGACAGCGGATCGCTCGCTGGGCGTCCTGCTCCTGGCAGGAGCGGATGAAGTCGACGACATCGTCGTGGCCTTCGGCGTCTTGCGCGTACTTGTCGTACAACTCGGCGGCCTGCAGGGCGTGGTACTGGATGCTGACGAGGTCGTAGACGACGTCGTCAGCGGGGCTGTGGGCGCTGCCCATG
>JALZLC010000299.1 GCA_030858885.1 Actinomycetota bacterium | reverse complement strand
CACCGGCGGCAGCGAGGTCTTCGGCGTCTCCAGCGGAGTGCCGTACTACGGATCCGTCGACGCCTCACCGCTGTTCGTGATGCTCGTGGCCGAGGCGCACCGCTGGGGCGCGCCGGACGACGAGGTGGCCGCGCTGCTGCCGGCGGCACGGGCCGCACTCGCTTGGTGCAGCACACACGGCGACCCGGACAACGACGGCTTCGTCGAGTACAGCGCCGACGCCAAGGGTCTGCACAACCAGGGTTGGAAGGACTCGGGGGACGCGATGGTCCACGCCGACGGATCGCTGGCCTCGACTCCGCTGGCGCTCGCCGAGGTCCAGGCCTACCACTACGGGGCCCTGCTCGGCCTGGCACAGTTGGAGGCCCGGCTCGGCGACGCCGCTGCCGCGCCCGGGCTGCGGCGGCGCGCAGCCGCCCTGCGCGCCGCCTTCGAACGCGACTTCTGGATCGCAGACCAGGGGTTGGTCGCGATGGGGTTGGACGCGGGCAAACGGCCGCTGGCGGTGGCGTCGTCGAACATGGGGCACTGCTTGTGGGCCGGCCTACTGCGCGAGGAGGTGGCGGCTGCGGTGGCACTACGCCTCGGCGAGCCGGACCTGTTGACCCGCTGGGGACTGCGGACCCTGGGCACCGACGAGCGCGCCTATAACCCGCTGGGTTACCACCTGGGCTCGGTATGGCCACACGACACGGCCATCGCGGTGGCGGGCCTGTTGCGGCACGGCGCCGCGGACGCCGCTGTACAGCTGGTCGAGGGACTGCTGGACGCCTGCGAGGCCTTCGGTGGCCGGTTGCCGGAGCTGTTCGCCGGTCTGGACGAGAAGGACACGCCCTTCCCGGTGGCCTATCCGGTGGCCTGCAGCCCCCAGGCTTGGAGCGCTGCGGCGCCGCTGTGGTTGCTGCGCAGCGTCCTGCGGCTCGAGCCGGACATCCCTGCCGGCCGCGTGACGATCGCCCCGGTCCTGCCCGACGACACCGTCGTCACGATGACGGGCATCGGGCTGGGTGCGGCCGGCACCCTGGACTTGCGGGTCCGCGGCCACCACGTGGAGGTGCTGTCGGCGCCCCCCGGATTACAGGTCGTGATCGGCCCTGCGTGAACTGGTCGTGCGCGTAGAAAGCCGAGGGGGGTGGAATAGTTTCGCATAGCTAATGAGTTGATCTGTGCAGAATGGAAGCCCCAATCCCTGTGCCGTCCCGCACCTCCGGCCCCACCTCCACCCAAGCCCCCATCGACGCCGACACCGCCAACCGCCTGCGGCTGGTGCTGATGCGCCTCGCGCGGCGCCTGCGCCAGCAGGCCGACACCGGCGCGACGCCGTCGCAGCTGTCGGCGCTGTCCACGCTGGACCGCCTCGGCGCGCTACCGCTCGGTGAACTCGCCGCTGCGGAGGGCATCGGCCCGTCGACCCTGACGCGCATCGTCGCGGCTCTGGAGGCCGACGACCTCGTCGAACGCAAGGCACATGCCGAGGATCGGCGAGTGTCCCTTGTCTCGGTGACCCGAAAGGGCCGCCGCCTGCTCAACAGCGGGCGTAGCCGCGGCAACGCTTATCTCGCACGGCGCGTTGAGGTACTGGATCCCGCGGGGGTCGCCAGCCTGACTACGGCGGTGCCCGTCCTCGAGCGGCTGCTGGAGGACGACCAGTGACCCGACTGCGCTCCACCACCCGCGCGACCTTCATCTCCTTGCGCAACCGCAACTACCGCCTGTATTTCCTCGGTCAGGTCATCTCCGTCAGCGGCACGTGGATGCAGGGCGTGGCGCAGGCCTGGCTGGTGCTGCAGCTCAGCGGTTCCGGCACGCTGCTGGGACTGGTGACCGCCCTGCAGTTCCTGCCCATCCTGGTGGCCGGTCCCTTGGCCGGGGTCGTCGCCGACCGTGTCGACAAGCGCCGCTTGCTGCTGGTGACGCAGTCGATCGCCGGGATGCTGGCGCTGACCCTCGGGCTGCTCACGGTCACCGGTGCGGTGCAGCTGTGGATGGTCTTCGTCCTGGCGTTCTTATTTGGCTGTGTGGTCGCCCTTGACAACCCGGCACGCCAGAGCTTCGTGCTGGAGATGGTCGGCTCAACCGACCTGTCCAACGCGGTGACGCTGAACAGCGTCGTCGTCAACGCCGCGCGCATCGTGGGGCCCGCCGTCGCGGGACTGCTGATCGCCGGCTTCTCGTTGGCCGCCTGCTTCTTCATCAACGCGGGGTCGTACCTGGCCGTGCTCACGGCGCTGTACCGCATGCGCCCGGACGACCTGCGGCGCCCCGACCGCGCGCCTCGCGGCAAGGGTCAACTACGCGAAGGGTTGCGCTACGTGCGGGCCACCCCTGAGTTGCGGGTGCCGCTGGTGGTCATGGCCGTGGTCGGCACGCTGGCCTACGAGTTCCAGGTGATCCTGCCGCTGCTGGCCCGCTTCACCTTCGACGGCGGGGCGGGGGTCTACGGCGCGATGAGCTCGATGATGGGCGTGGGCGCCGTCATCGGCGGCCTGGCCACCGCCCGCCGCTCGAACCCGACCACGACGACGCTGATGCGGGCGGCGCTGGTGTTCGGGTTTGTGATCCTGGGCGTCGCGGTCGCACCCACGTTGCCGGTGGCGCTGATCGCGCTGATGTTCACCGGCGCCGCCAGCATCGTGTTCATGGCGACGGCCAACGCGACCCTGCAGCTGCGCGCCGCACCGGAGATGCGCGGGCGGGTGATGGCCCTGTGGGCCGTGGCTTTCCTGGGCACCACCCCGATCGGCGGGCCCATCGTCGGGTGGGTGGGTGAAACCTTCGGCCCACGCTGGGGTTTGGGCCTCGGTGCCGTCGCGGCCATCTCGGCCGGCCTGTGGGCGGCCCATGCCTTGGGACAGCGGCCGCTGGCGACACCGGTGACCGCGATCAACGCTCAGGAAGCGGCCGACCTCGGGGCGGCCGCGGGCACAGGTGGCGGCGCGCCGAACCCATCGGTGCGGGTACGCGCACTGGATGTGGCCCGGCGTGCCAGCGCGCGTGGCCTGGTCCGCCGCGCCAGCGCGCGTGGCGTGGTCCGCCGCGCCAGGGCTCGTGATGCCGCCCGTGGTGAGGACTGGACCGGGCCCGCCGTATTCCACCCGGGACTTGAATCGCGACGTCGCCGGACGCGGGTGCGTGCCCGCCGTTGAGCTCCCGGCCCATAACGTCGGGCCGGCGCGACCCCACGTACGATTGCCCCCATTCCCGCTACCGCGCATGGCCTCGTCATGCTCAGGAGGACCCGTGAAGAGCAACGTCGAGCGTGTCGACGACACCACCGTCAAACTGTCCATCACCGTCGAGGCCTCCCGCGTCGGCGAGGCCATCGACTCGGCGGCCCGCCGAGTTGGCGCCGAGGTCAAGGTCCCCGGGTTCCGCCCAGGCCGCGTGCCGCGCCGTGTGCTGGAGTCGCGCGTCGGCAAGGAGGCGCTGGTCTCCGAGGCGGCCCGCGACGCACTGCCCTCCTTTTACGCCGAGGCCGTGCGGGCCGAACAGCTCGACGTCGTCGGACCGCCCGAGTTCGACGTGACCACGTTCAGCGACGGCCAGGACGCCGAGTTCGCCGCGACGGTCGAGGTCCGCCCCGACATCACCGTCCCCGACTACGCCGGGCTGCAGGTGCCCTATCCCGACTGGGAGGTGACCGAGGCCGACGTCGATGCGCAGCTCGACCAGCTGCGTGAACGCTTCGCCGAGCTGGAGACGGTGCAGCGCCCGGTGCAGACCGGCGACTACGCCGTGATCACCGTGACGGGTGAGCGCGACGGTCAGCAGGTCGAGGAGGCCAGCGTCACCGACTTGCTGTACCGCGTGGCCCCAGAGAAGACCAGCCAAGGGGAGGCTAGCCAGAATGAGCAGTCCGAGCTCGACCGCAACCTGCTCGGCGCACAGGCCGGGGCGATCCTGAAGTTCCGCGACACCCTCGGCGACGACTACGGCGAGGACCTGGCCGGTGCCGAGGTCGACTTCACCGCGATCGTCAAGGAGGTCAAGCACGCCAACCTGCCCGACCTGGACGACGACTTCGCCGTCACCGCCAGCGAGTTCGACACCATCGACGAGCTGCGCGACGAGCTGCGGTCGACGCTGACCACCCAGAAGCTGGACTACGCCCGCTCAGCGCTGCGCGGACGGGTCGTGGAAGCGGTCAGCGAGCTGGTGGACGTTGCCCTGCCCAGCGGCTTGGTCCAGCAGGACGTGCAGTTGCGCCTGGGCCGGTTGGCACACCAGGCCGAGCAGTACGACATAAGCCTGGAGCAGTTCCTGTCCGCCGCCGGCGGAGTCGAGCAGGCGGTCGGTCAGCTGGAGGACGAGGCGCGCAAGACCGTCAAGGCCCAACTCGTGCTCGACGCCATCGGCAAGCAGGCCGGGATCGACGTCGAACAGGGCGATCTCGGCGCCGAGGTGGCGCGTCAGGCGGCGCGGCTCGGCCGGCCTCCACAGGAGCTGGCGGAGTACATGACCCACCCAGACCGGCTCGCGGCGCTGGTCAGCGACGCCTTCCGCCGCAAGACCATCGACCACGTGCTGGAGTCGGTGCAAGTGCTCGGTGCCCCATCGGATCCCGACCCCGACCCCGCGGCCACACCCGACCCCGCCGAGCCTCCAGACACCGTCGCCGCCAGCGCCGCGGCCGAGGACAGCGCCGCGGCCGAGGAGGCATGACCGGCCAGCTCGTCACACCCCGACGCTACAGTTGCCACAGCCCCACCCGCCCTTCCAGGAGCGCCTGATGCACGCAGAATCCCCGACCAGCTACCTCGTACCGATGGTCATCGAGCAGACCAACCGCGGCGAGCGGTCCTTCGACATCTATTCGCGGCTGCTCAAGGAGCGCATCATCTTCCTCGGCACGCCGATCAACGACGAGATCGCCAACCTGATGATGGCCCAGCTGCTGCACCTCGAGGGTGAGGACCCCGAAAAGGACATCGCGCTGTACATCAACTCGCCCGGCGGCTCGGTGACCAGTGCCTTGGCGATCCTGGACACGATGGAGTTCATCAAGCCCGACGTCAGCACGTTCTGCATGGGCCAGGCCGCCTCGGCCGCAGCGGTCCTGATGGCCGCGGGCACCAAGGGTAAGCGCTACGCCCTGCCGCACAGCCGCATCCTGCTGCACCAGCCGACCGGCGGGGCGGAGGGCCAGTCGGTCGACATCGAGATCCAGGCCCGCGAGATCCAGCGCATCCGCGACCTGCTCGACCGGATCCTGGCCGACAAGACGGGCCAGGAGATCCAGAAGGTCTCCACCGACACCGACCGCGACTTCATCATGACCGCCGCGGAGGCCAAGAACTACGGGCTCATCGACACCGTCATCGCCTCGCGCAAGGT
>JALZLC010000229.1 GCA_030858885.1 Actinomycetota bacterium | reverse complement strand
GCGATCGGGATGGTCAGCAAGTCACCGTAGATGACCGTCGATCCTCGCTGGTTCAGCAGGCTGACGTCACGGGCGATCTCCTCGTCCGCGTCGATGCGAGCCTGGACCTGCTCGGGACCAAAGACGGTCTTATTGGGCGGCATCACGAAGGCCTTCAGCTGGCCGTACCGCTCCGGGTCGCCGCGACCGGCCAGGTAGGCGATGAGGTTGCGCCGGTCGCTGCCGGCCGGCAGGAAGGTCTGCAGCAGCGCGAACTCGGAGTCGGACTCGCCCGGCAGCCGTAGCAGCTGGTACGTCGGACGCACCGTGCGCGACGCTCTTCGCTCGACGGCAACGTTGAGCTGGTTGTTGCTGAAGGCGGGATCCGCCGGCAGCTTCCAGGCGTCCTCCTTGGTGTAGAAGTCGTCGGCCTCCTCGATGTGATAGTCGAGGAACACCGACGACTGCACCCGGAACATGTCCTCGGGGTAGCGCAGGTGGGCGCGCAGCTCGTCGCTCAGCTCATCGCCGTCGACGAAGACGGCCGGGAACACCGCTCGCCAAGCGGCGATCAACGGGTCCTGATCATCGATGACGTACAACCGCACCGTCCCGTCATAGGCGTCGACCACCGCCTTGACGCTGTTGCGGATGTAGTTGGCCCGTCCTCGCAAACCAGGCTGCTCGACGTTCTCCTCGGCGACGCTGCGCGTGCCGTCAGGGCTGGTCCGCAGGACCAGGCCCGGCTGGTCGGCCAGCGTCAGGCCCGCCAGGTCGATGCGCTGGGAGTACGGGACCATGTCGGTGGTGGTGTAGGCGTCCACCACCCATTGGACCCGCCCGCCGACCGCCACGGGGTAGGGGTCGTGGTCCAGCTTGAGGAAGGGCGCCACCGACTGCACCCGCTCACGGACCTGTCGGCGGTACAGCACCTTGGAGTCGCCGGTAAGCAGGTTGGACAGCAGAATGTTCGGCTCGGTGAAGCGCAGGGCGAAGGCCAGCCGCCGCCCGATCGAACCGACATCGACACCGTCAGCGCCGGCGTAGGCGAACTCCTCGGTGCCGCCGCCCTCGATGGCGTAATCGATCTCCGGCTGCCCTGTCCCGACGATCGAATAGGTGGGTGGGTCCTCACCGAAGTAGATGCGCGGGTTGTCGATGTCGAACGCCGGGTCCCCGCTTTGCGGAATGTCCTCGGCGAGGAACACCGGCTGCCCGTCGCTGGTCGCCGTGCTGACCCGCGACGCCACCACCCCGTAGCCGTGGGTGAACGCCAGGCGCTGGTTCTGCCAGGTGCCGGCCGGCAGCGTGCGTTCGCTGATCTCGCGCGCCGACACCACGACCTGCGTCGGCGTGCCATCGACGTCGTAGCGGTCGACGTCGACGTCTCGGAAGTTGTAGTAGGGCCGCAGGGCCTGCAGCTGCTCGTAGGCCGGCTGCACGGTGCTGGGCGACCACAACCGGATCGACGACAGGGTCTCGCTGTTGGCGTTGATCTGGTCGGCAGACAGCTGTGCCGTCGCCGGGAAGGACTCGGTGTCCACCTCGTCGAGGCCGAAGGCGAAGCGGGTCGCCTCCAGGTTCTCCTCGATGAACGGCCGCTCCCGGTCGAGTTCCTGTGGCGCCACGCGCAGCCGCTGGATGACCGTCGGGAAGATCCCGGCGAGCACCACGGCCGCGACCACCAGGATGCCCACGCCCGCGGTCGGCAGCAGCCATCCGCGCGCGCGGACGTTGACCAGGAACAGCAGCAGGCAGATCACGGCGATGACCAGCAGCAACCGGTAGGCCGGCAGCTGGGCGTTGACGTCGGTGTAGGACAGCCCGGTGACGACACCGCGTTCGGAGTAGCTCAACAGGTACTGGTCGAGGCGGTACCCCCACGCTCGGATCCCGACCAATGCGGCCAGCAGCAGCGACAGGTGCACGTTGGCCTGCGCAGTGACCTTCTGACCTGGCGACTGCGGGCGGATGCCACCGAAGACGTAATGGGCGGCGGCCGTAGCCAGCAGCGTCAGGACCAGCGAGGCAAACAACCACGAGTTCAGCAGCACGTGGAAGGGCAGCACGAAGACGAAGAAGCCCAGATCACGACCGAACTGCGGGTCGAGGAGTCCGAACTCCTGGGCGTTGGCCCACAGCAGGTAGGTCGACCAGCGACCCGACATCGACATGCCGGCGACGAGGCCGAACAGCACTGCCACACCGAGCAGCACCGGGCGCGCGTAGGGCAGCAGCGCCTGGCGGTAGCGCTCCACCACCGCCTCCTGTGGCGAGGGAATGCGGTAGGCGGGAGCCAAACGCCGGGCCAGCAGCATGTTGCCGCCGAGTAGTGCGGTCAGCAGCAAGCCTGCGACCAGCCCGAGCATCAGCCGCGTGGCCAGCAGCTTCCAGAACACCCCGGAGAACCCGATGCTGTTGAACCACAGCACATCGGTGTAGAAGGACGCAACGCGCGTGGCGAACAGCGCGGTCATGACGAGCAGACCCAGCAACGCCAGCCACCATCGCCGGCGCAGTCGTTCCAGCACGGTCATGCCTCCTCGCCTCTGGCGACGGGCAGCAGCAGCTGGAACGACGATCCGCGACCCAGTTCGGACCGCACTGCCGCCCTGCCACCCAATCCCTCCATGATCCGACGAACCAACGCCAGGCCGAGCCCAAGACCGCCGTAGGTGCGCGTCTCGCTGGCATCGCCCTGGTAGAAGTCGCCGAAGATCCTCGCGGCCACGTCCGACTCGATGCCGACGCCCTCGTCGTGCACCGACAGCCGGACCATCGATCTGCCCTCGACGAGGCTGACCTCGCCGGTGACCCGGACGGGGCACCCGCCCGCGGAGAACTTGACGGCGTTGTCCAACAGTTCATCGAGGGCGCGGCACAGCATGTTCGGATCGACCAGAACGGATGGGAGCTCGGGCGGCACCTCCTGGAGGAACTCGCGTTGCGGCTCGTTGGCTCGCCACTCCGCAAGGACCTCGGCCACCAGGCGCGGCAGGGCCACGACATGGCTGGCAAGCTGCAGCCGACCGCTGTCGAGGGCGGCGAAGTCCACGATCAGCCCCACGATGCGCTCCAACCTGGCGCTGGACTCCAGGATCGCCTCGGCGAAGCGACGGGTCACCTCGGGCTCGAACTGGCGACGGCCCAGCATCTCGGCGTAGCCCTTGATCGGCGTGAGCGGTGTCCGCAGCTCGTGACTGACGTTGGCCAGAAGTTCGGTCTTCATCCGCTCGACCTCGACCTCACGAGTGACGTCTCGCAGCACCAGCACCCGGCCGAGCACGCGTTCCCCGTTGCGGTCGTGCACCGGCGCGGCGGTCACCGCAGCCGGAACCATCGGGCCGCCGTCGGGGGTCAGCAGCAGCTGGACGGCGACCTCGCCCTCGGCATCGGGGCGTCCGACCGCCGCCGCTGCCGACTTGCCGTCGGGACCCTGCCCGACCAGCACCTCCTCCAAGGGCAGCCCCAGCACGTCGGTGATGTCGCGGCCGACCAGGCGCTGAGCGGCCGGGTTGAAGGTCACGATCTTTCCGTCGGGGTTGACCGCGACCAGCGCGTCGCTCATGGAGGCGGTCAGCGCCTCCAGCCGGGAGCGCAGCCGCGCCTGCGTCGCGGCCGCTTCGCGAAGCTGTGAAGCCTGCGTGGCCAGTGACGTGGTCATGGTCGCGAAGGTTCGGCCGAGGACGCCCACCTCGTCGCGGCTCGGGGTGCCGACGTGCACACCGAGATCGCCGCTCCCGACTGCCTCGGCCGCGGCCGTCAGGCGGCGGATGGGCGCGACGAGCCGGCGGGTCACGACGGCGGTCACCAGGCCGGCCAGCAAGCCGCCGAGCAGCGCGAGGCCGAACAAGCGCCTGGCCTGGGCACGCTGCATCCCCTCGAGGGTGGCGGCGGTGTTGACCGCCACAGCGCGGGCGACGAGCTGGCGGGAACGCAGGTCGCGCACCGGCGTGGTCGCCAGGTACCAGGACCGGTCGCCGAGTTGCAGGGTGTGCGGTCCGTCGGTGCTCGGAAGGCTGCCGGCGATCTGCTCGGCGGTGGTGCGCAGTCCTGGCGATATCGCGGTTGGCGTGGTCTCGTCGGACCCGTCGAGGGTCAGCAGCAACTCGACCTGGCGCTCTTCGCGCATCTCGGCGGCCCAGACCCGATCCGCTACCCGGCCCGTCACGACCGCGCCGATCGGGCCTTGCTCGGCGCGGGCCGACGCCGGGGCCAGCCGGGCGGCACCGAGAACCACCACACGGCCTTCGGCTCGCAAGAGATCCGCGGCGCGCAGCCGGCCGCCGGTCACCAGCTCGGCGACAGCCGGAGACGCGCGCACCTGCCTGCGGAACTCGCCGCTCAAGGCAGCGTCCGGAGCATAGGAGCCGCGGATCCGGCCGCGGCCATCCAGGACCACGAGGAAGTCCTGGTCCTGACTCTCCAGCACCGACTCGTACAGGTCCCGCAGGCCCGAATCGTTGGCCGCTGCTCCGAGCAGCGGCTCTTCGGAGGTGGCCAGCACCCCCGCCGCCTCGACTGCCTCAGCAGGCCAGTCACGCTCCACGTCTTCGGCGATCCCGGCACTGATGTTCGCCAGCCGTTCCAGTTCGCTGCTGACCAGGTCGCGGGAGCCCAGCCCCGACAGCGTGGTGGCGACCAGCACGATGACGGCCAGCAGGATGGCCACCGAGGCGGTCACGAACTTGGCCAGCAGGGCGTTGGCGCTCACCCGCCACAGCCACCATCCGATCGCCGCGGCACCGCCCAGCGTGAGCCATGCGCCCGCGGTGGGCGAGGCCAGCCCGATCGCTTCCGCAGCTCCCCAGGCCAGCAGGCCGGCACCGATCAGCCTGGTCGCCGGCCCGCCCAGCAAGGCACGGACACCCCCGACGACGCCGGCGACCGCGCCGACGGCATGCAGGGTCACCACCAGCGGCAAGGGCACGACCAGCGCCGGCCCGGCGAGGCCCTGCAGGCGGCGGGGAGACAGCCCGACGGTGATCAGCACCAGGCCTGCCGCGTGCAGCAACACGACGGCGACCCGCTCGCCTGGCAGCAGCGCTCCTGCCCAGATGTGACCGGCAACCAGCAGACCCGCGCCACCCGCGAACAGCCGCTCGGAAAGGCCTGGCTCTTGATGATCGGCACGCAGCGTCCCCGGCCGGGCCAGCACGATGATGGCCAATCCCGCGGCGGCGACCACGGCGAGCAAGCTGGCCGCCAGGTGCAGCGGGGCGGACAGAGTGGCGTCGGCCATCACGGACAGTGTAAGTGGCCGGTTGGGCCAGCCCCCCGCCGTGGCGGTGCCGGCCGAGCCCAGCACGCCCGTGGGCTACCCAGCGAACAGGTCCCGGAAGTCATCGGCCTCCTCAATGGTCCTCCCCGCGCCTGTGACGACCGCCGTCAGCGGTTGATCGGTCACGCGCACCGCAATCTGGCTCTCCTGGGCGATCCTGGAGTCCAGTCCGTGCAGCAGGGCGCCGCCCCCCGTGAGCTCCAGCCCCTGCGTGATCACGTCATGCGTCAGCTCCGGATGGCAGTCGGCCAGGGTGGCGGAGATGGCACCCACGATGGCGCTCACACAGTCGGTGATCGCCTCGCGTACCTCTTCGGCGCCGATCCACTCGGTCCTGGGCCTGCCGCTGCCCAGGTCTCTTCCCCTGACCTGGACCTGCGGTTCGGTGGCGCGGGGGAACGCCGAGCCGATCTGGATCTTCAGGTGCTCGGCGGCTCGGTCGCCGATCGCCATGGCGTGCTCCCGGCGCACGGAGGCCTGGATGGCCGCGTCCAGGTCGAAGCCGCCAACCCGCACCCCCTTGGTGGCGACCACGCCGCCAAGGCTGATCACCGCCACCTGAGTGGTCCCGCCACCTACGTCGACGACCATGCTGCCGACCGGCTCGTGCACCGGTAGGCCAGCCCCGAGCGCGGCCGCCATCGACTGCTCCAGAAGCTGAGCGCGAGCGGCGCCGGCCTGTTCGGCGGCCTGCACCAAGGCACGGCGCTCCACCCCCGTCAACCCGCCGGGCACGCACAGCAGGGCTCGAGGCCGGGAGAACCGCGACAGCCCGATCCGGCCGAACACCAGCCGCAGCAGGCGAGCGGTGGTCTCGAAGTCGGTGATGACGCCGCTGCGCAGCGGCCGGTCCACCACGATGTGGCTGGGCGTGGTCGTTGTCGTGGCGTAGGCCTCATGGCCCATCGACAGGACCTCGCCGTTGCGGGTGTTGAGCGCGACCACCGTCGGCTCGTTCAGCACGATCCCCTGACCGCGGCTCCACACCAGGGTGTTGGCGGTACCGAGGTCGATCGCGATGTCACGCGCCATGGTCGGCCCGGCCCGGCCGGTGGCGGCAGCACGGCGACCAGCCGGCGGTGGCGGGCCTCACGGCGTGCGGGGCCAGTGCGCACCACCGCCGGTCCAGTGCTCTTGCTTCCAGATGGCCACGGTCGCCTTCAGCTCGTCGATCGCCCACCGTGCCGCCGCAAAGGCCTCGGGCCGGTGGGGGGTCGACACGGCGACCACCACCGACGGCTCACCGACGGCGAGCTGACCGGTGCGGTGCTCCAGCCACACGGCTGCGACATCGGAATAGCGGTGCGCCACCTCGGCGGCCAGGGCCTCCATTTGTGGCTGCGCGCGCTCGCCGTAGGCCTCGTAGGTGAGGCCGGCGACGTTGCGGCCCTCGCTGTGGTCACGAACGGTGCCCGTGAACACGACCAGCGCACCGGCGGTGCGGTCAGCGACGAAGGCCTGGGCGGACTCGACCGACAAGGGGTCGGCGGTCAGGTGGGCGTGCAACCGGGCGGGCATGATGCCCTACCTCTACCATGGACCGTCCGCCAGCGAGGACGGAGCGTCTTCCAATGCCCTCCAAGACCGTAGGCCGCGTCACGCTTGACGAGGCCGACCAACAGCTGCTCAACACCATCCAGACCGCCTTCCCGCTGGTTGCGCGCCCCTTCGAGGCGCTGGGCGGCCAGCTCGGCCTGTCCGAGGGTGAGGTGATGGAGCGGTTCGCCCGGCTCAAGCGCGAGCGGATCATCCGTCAGGTGTCGGCGATCTTCGACACGCGCAAGCTCGGCTACAAGTCCTCGCTGGTGGCCACGGCGCTACCCGAGGACCGGGTCGACGAGGCCGCCGAGATCATCAACGCCCATCCGGGGGTCAGCCACAATTACCGGCGCAACCACGAGTTCAACCTGTGGTGGACCGTGGCGGTGCCACCTGACATGGACCTGACCGTGCACGTCAACGCGCTGCACCGGCTGACGCAAGCCCGCTCGACGCGGATCCTGCCGACGCTGAAGCTGTACAAGATCGGCGTCGACCTGGACGTGTCCGATCAGCGGGCCATGGCCGCCCAGTCGGTGCTGCCGGCCTATCGCGAGACGCCGCGCACGGCCGCTGACCTGACCGCAGAGGAACGCGGCTACGTCTTGGAGTTGCAGGAGGACCTCGCCGTCGAGCCGACGCCGTTCGCGTCTATGGCACAGCGGCTGGGCACCTCCGAGGACGCCTTGGTCAAGGCGGCCGAAAGCCTCATCGACGAGGGGCTGATGCGCCGCTTCGCCGCAGTGCTGCACCATCGCCGCGCCGGCTTCGGCGCGAACGCCATGAGCGTCTGGCGCGTGCCCACCGACACCGGCGGCGTGCCGGGTTCAGGCGACCGCACCGACGAGTTCGGCTACCAGCTGGCGGGCTACGCCGCCGTCAGCCACTGTTACCGGCGCCCGACCTACCCGGACTGGCCGTACGCGCTGTTCGGCATGATTCATGCCACCTCCAAGGAGCGCGTCGAGGAAGCCGTCGCCGACATCCGGGAGCGCACCGACCTGGACGACCACCAGTTGCTGTACTCCACCAAGGAGTACAAGAAGGTGCGGGTGCGGTTCTTCGACCCCGCCTACGAGCATTGGCAGCGTGCCAGCGTCGAAGCAGCCGACGCGGTGCAAGCCGCGGGGTAACTACCCCGCCTCGCTGGCGCGCTCCTGCAGCTCCTGGTCGATCGCGCGGTCGAAGTTCCCCTGGAAGTCGCTGAACGCCGGGTCAGACAGCATCGTGCGAATCACACCCGCCAGAGCGACGTAGATCAACACCGACACCACGAAGGCCAGCAGCCCGAGGAACAATCCGGTGCCGGCAGCGCCCCGCCCGCCCACGCGCGGGTCGCGACCGCGCGACAGCCCCACGGTCCCGGCCACGATGGCAACGATCGCCAGCACCACGGCGGCGATGTTGACGCCCGGCAGCCATGACAGCGCCAGCGCAACGACCCCGCAGACGAGGGCGAGGATGGCGGCGATGTTCGGCTGGACCGGATCGGCCTGGTACGCGGCGTACCCGCGCTGGGGAACGTCATCCGGCGGCAGCTGGCGTGTCGACTCACTCATGATCTGTCCTCGTCATGTCGTCGTTGCGCCCGACCCACCCGCGTCTGGCCCATCTGCGCAGCGCCAGCATTCCACCTGCGGCGGCGGTGACCAGCGCACCCGCCGCGACGTAGCAGTGGCGGCGGCGTACCCGTAGCCGCCCGAGGCTCATCCAGGGATGATGGTCGGCGACGAACTCTCGCAGGATGTCACGGTTGGACCGGGTGGGTGCCCA
>JALZLC010000288.1 GCA_030858885.1 Actinomycetota bacterium | reverse complement strand
GGTCGACGCATCGGCGAGCCACACGCCGGGCCCTCCGGGGCGCGGACACCGGCATGCGCGACTTTGCGTTCGGTGCAACCGTCCGCGGTGCCCGCTCCCGGTAACGGCGCGCACCTGACCCTGGAGGTGGCTTGCCGGCCTGGACCGCCGCGACCACGATTCCGATGATCGGCAGGACGCAGAGTGCCCGGACCAACGCCTTGGCAAAAAGGTCGCGCCGGGCAAGCAACCAGGCCAGTGGCACGCCGAGGATGGTCGCGAGCGTGAGCGCCGCCAGCGACGTTGTCCACGCTGATCCCCAGCAGCGCCGCAGCCTGCCCGATGCGTAGCCCTTCCTCGCCCACGGCAGCATCGTAGGTAGAGATTCTGGTTCGTCGAGCAAGGTTTCGCTGGCACGCCCACAGATGCGGAGGTGGATGGGCCGGCACAGCGACCAGTGGGCGATACCCTCTCGCTCGCATGCCCACCGCCAGCCTCCTCGACGGCCTCAACGCCGACCAGCGCGCCGCCGCGCGGACCACACAAGGGCCGCTGTGCATCATCGCCGGAGCCGGCACGGGCAAGACACGCACCATCACCCACCGCATCGCCTGCCAGGTCGCCGAGGGTGTCGCGAGCCCCGACCAGATCCTTGCGGTCACGTTCACCGACAAGGCCGCCGGCGAACTGCGTCAGCGCCTCGCCGGCATGGGACTGTCCCGTCCAGTGCGCGCGGCGACCTTTCACGCCGCGGCGTGGGCACAGCTGCGCTGGTTCTGGCACCGCGCCCACGACACCCCGCTGCCCGAGGTGCTGGCCTCGAAGGTCCGCCTGCTCGTGCCGCTGGCCCGCCGCACCCGTACGCAAGCGATGGACCTGGCGACCGAGATCGAGTGGGCCAAGGCCCGGCGCCTGCCCCCCGACCACTACGCTGCCGCCGCGGCGGGCCGGGACGCGCCGCTGGAGCCGGAACGGATGGCGGCCGTCTACGCCGACTACGAGCGGGCGAAGGACGAGGCCGGGCTGCTGGACTACGAAGACATGCTGCTGCGGGCGGCCGCGCTGATCCAGGACCATCCCCACATCGCGGCCGAGGTGCGCGACCGCTACCGCTTCTTCACCGTCGATGAGTTCCAGGATGTCAACCCGGCGCAGTTCGCCCTGCTGCGCGCCTGGCTGGGTCCCTCGCAACAGGTCTGTGTCGTCGGCGACGACGACCAGACGATCTACTCGTTCACCGGCGCCACCGCCGACTACCTTCTGGAGTTCCACCGCTGGTTCCCGACCGCGACCACGGTGACGCTGACCGAGAACTACCGGTCGACCCCGCAGGTGCTGGCCCTGGCCAACGCCGTGCTGTGGAACAAGCCCGCCGGCCGGCGCAAGCGGCTGTCGGCCAGCCGCGCGGGGGGTCCCGCGCCGGCGTTCAGCGAACACGACGATGACGAGGCGGAGCGCGCGGCGGTCGTCACGGCGATCCGAGGCCTGCTCGAGCAAGGTGTTGCGCCCGGCGAGATCGCGGTCGCCTACCGGGTGAACAGCCAGTCAGAGGCCTGGGAGCAGGCGTTGCGGGGCGCGGGCATCCCCTACGCCGTCCGTGGCGCCGGCGGCTTCTACCAGCGCCGTGAGGTCCGCCAGGCGCTGACCGTGCTGCGAGCGGCCGCCGGCCGCCCCCAGCCGGTGCCCCTCGGTTTGGAGCAGACGACGCCGGCGCGTCCCCCCCGCGCCGACAAGACTGTGAGCCGTGTACTCCGCGAGCAGATGGGCTGGAACGGGCGAGCCGAACCGGAGGGTGAGGCCGCGCGTGAGCGCTGGCGCAACCTCGGCGCCCTCGTCGAGGTCGCCGCCGGGCTGGCCGACGACGATGCCACGACGACCCTGGCCGACGTCGTCACCGAGCTGTCGCGGCGGGAGGCCGAAGGCGCTGACGCGCCGAGCGCGGGCGGCGCCGTGACCCTGCTGACCCTGCACAAGACCAAGGGCTTGGAGTTCTCCGCGGTCTTCCTGGTGGCCCTGGAGGAGGGACTGCTGCCCATCTCGCACGCCAAGACCGACGAGGCGGTGCAGGAAGAGCGCCGGCTGCTGTACGTCGGCGTCACGCGCGCCAGACGGCAGCTGTCGCTGTCGTGGGCGCAGCGCCGGCCCGGTTACGCGGGCAAAGTAGTGGCCCGGCGACCGTCGCGGTTCCTGTACAACCTCGGCGAGGGTGCGCCAGTGAGCGGTTCCCAGCAGGCGGCGACGCGGCTGCGCACCCGCACGGCATCACCCCTGGACGGCGCGGAGGACCCGGCGCTGGTGCAGCGCCTACGCGACTGGCGACGGGAACGCGCCAGGGCGGACGACGTGCCGGCGTTCGTGGTCTTCAACGACCGCACGCTGGCCGCCCTGGCGGCACAGCGCCCCTCCACGCCCCGGGCACTGCTCGCCGTCAGCGGTGTCGGCCCCGCGAAGGTGAAGCGCTACGGCGAAGACCTCATCCGGGTCATCGCCCAGACGCCGACGTGAGTCCGCTGCCGCAGGCCTCGCATCGCGTCGCCGCCGACGTCGTCGCCTTGGCGCCCAACGCCGCTGGCGGCGACCTGACTCCCGTGGTCCTGACGGTGCGTCGCCCCCGCCCGCCGTTCGAGGGGGATTGGGCGCTGCCGGGCACGATGGTGCGGTCGGGCGAGGACCTGGAAGCCGCCGCGCGGCGCGTCCTGGCCGCAGCCGGCCTGCTGCAGCCCCGACACCTCGAGCAGCTGGCGACCTTCGGGGCACCTGACCGCGACCCGCGCGGCCGCGTGGTGTCGGTCAGCTACCTGGCGCTGGTACCCCAACCGACGCCGGTGCTCGGCGCCGCGCGATGGTGCTCGGCGTTCGCGCCCCCCGCCCTGGCCTTCGACCATGAACAGATCCTCGCCGGCGCCCTGCAACGGCTGCGCGGAAAGCTGTCCTACTCCAACATCGCCTACGGGCTGCTACCGGAGGCCTTCACCCTGTCCGACCTGCAGCGGATCTACGAAGCGGTGCTCGGCGGGCAGTTGGACAGGCGCAACTTCCGCAAGAAGGTGCTGGCCCTGAACATGGTGACCGAGGCGCCAGGCCAGCGCCGAGGCCCACACCGCCCGGCTCAGCTGTACCGGTTCTCCTCCAGTGTGCTCACGGTGCTCGACGACGTCGCGCCGCCGATCGGCGCAGGAGCTCGCCCATGACGACCGCTGCGCTGTTCACCGACCTGTACGAGCTGACGATGGTGGCTGGCTACCAGGCCGCTGGACGCGCCGACGACCAGGCGACGTTCGACCTGTACTTCCGTCATCCACCCGCCGGCGTCGACCTCGTCGTCGCCTGTGGCCTTGACCCTGTCCTGGACTACCTGGAAACGCTGCACTTCGACACCGAGGATCTGGCCTACCTGTCGTCGCTGTCGCTGTTCGACGAGGCCTTCCTGTCATTTCTGCGCCGGCTGACCTTCCGCGGCGACGTGTGGGCCGTCCCGGAGGGCTTGCCGGTGTTCTCCGACGAGCCGCTGCTGCGCGTCAGTGCGACGCTCGCCGAGGCGCAGCTGGTCGAGACCTACCTGCTGAACCGCATCTGCTACAGCTCGCTGGTCGCCAGCAACGCGGCGCAGCTGACCCGCGCCGCGCGCGGCAAACCCGTGCTGGAGTTCGGCGCGCGGCGTGCCCACGGACCCGACGGGGCGCTGACCGGAGCGCGGGCCGCGATGATCGGCGGGTGTGGGGCCACCTCCAACGTGGCCGCCGGGCAGCGCTTTGACGTGCCGGTGTCTGGCACCCAGGCCCACGCCTTCGTGATGGCCTTCGCCACCGAGCTGGAGGCCTTTCGCGCCTACGCCGCCACCTTTCCCGACACCTGCATCCTGCTGGTCGACACCTATGACACGCTCGGCAGCGGCGTCCCCAACGCGATCACCGTGGCCCACGAGCTGGCGTCGGCGGGACACCAGCTGAAGGGCGTGCGGCTGGACTCCGGCGACCTGGCTTCGTTGTCGCACGAGACGCGCCGCCTGCTGGACGCCGCAGGCCTGCCCGACGTGCAGATCATCGCCTCCGGGGACCTTGACGCCGAGCGGGTGCGCGAACTGGAGCAGCTCAACGTCCCGATCGACGGCTACGGGGTCGGCACCTCGCTGCTGACCGCGCGGCGCGACCCGGCGCTGTCGGGTGTGTACAAGCTCGCTGAGATCGGCGGCAGCCCGGTGATGAAGCTCAGCGGCAGCCCGGCGAAGGCCACCAGCCCAGGACGCAAGCAGGTGTGGCGCAGCGACACCGGTGACGTCATCGGCCTACACGACGAGGAACTGGAAGGTGAGCCGCTGCTGGTGGAGGCGATGCGTGGCGGGAAGCGCCGGCTCCCGCACGCCGACCTCGGGCAGCTGGCGCAGCGCAGCCGGCAGGCCGTGGCGGTGGTCCACCCAAAGGTCGTGACTGGCGAATGGTCGGTGCGTTCCAGCCCCCGGCTCGACCGCCTGCGAGCGGCCACGCTGCGTCATGTCCGCCAGGGGCTGGGCTCCTGATCGGGGCCCCAGACATGCAGAAAGACCGCGCCGGGGCGCGGCCTTTCCGCATGTGTCCTGCCTACTCCGAGGCGGTGGCCTCGCTGGCAGCGCCGCCCTCGGACGCTCCGCCGCCGTCGCCGCCGCCGCCGCTCGAGCAGGCAACCGCGGAGAGGGCCAGCAGGCCGGCCAGCAGGCCGGCGATGATGTTCTTCTTCATGAAAGAGTCCTCCATACATCTGCGGGCCGATCCCGCCTTTGCGGGGGCCAAGCGCCTCCTACCCGTGTAGGAGGTAGCCGAATCCTTGCATACTCTGCCCCCAGAGCGCCAGTACCCCGTGTCCGTACGGACACCGTTGCCGTCACACTCGGCGAAACCGCAGCCCACGCGTATGAGGATCGTGGCGCAACATCCCCGCCGAGACCAGCGCCCGCAGATCGGCGGCGGCGGTCTCACGGCTGAGCCCCGTCGCCGCCACGTACTCGGCCAGCGTGATCGTGGCGCCGGACGGCATCGGGCGCGCGACCTGGACCGCCCGTGACGGCGGTGCCGGCGATGGGTCAGCAGCCAGGCGCCGCGCCACCATTACCAGACCGGCGACTACTGCTTCGGCGTGCCACTCCAACCACGGCCCGAGGTCACCGCGCCGGTGGACGGTGGCGGCGACCTCGTTGTGGTAGCCGCCGGGGTCGGCGGCCAGCGTGCGTTCGGGAACCGCCACCGCCGCCGGGTCCAGTCCCCGGGCGCGCAGCACCAACCGCGCGGCAGCACGCGCCAGGCGCCCGTTGCCCGCCTCGAACGGCTGCCACTCCAGCAGCCGCTCGTGCACGACGCCGGCGACCACCAGCGTGGGTAGACCGGCACTCCCGGCCGGACCGGTGGCGCCCAACCAGTCGACCAGCCCGTCGAGCAGGCGCGGCACGACCCTCGGATCAGGGGTGTTGAAGATCACTCGGCCCTGTGCTCCGTCGTGCACGGCCTGGATGGTGCGGCGAGGGCGCCCGAGGATCTCCGCAGCGACCAGTCCTCGGCAGATCAGCCCGTGCAGCGTCGTGAGCACCGTCATCGGGGCTTCGAACAGCTGGTCCGTCAACTCAGACTCGGCGTCGTAGCAGGCCAGCAGGTTGGCGTACTCGACGGCGGCTACTTGCTGGGTGGGCATCCCGTCCAGCTTCAGCGCCATCGCCCAGCCGTCCGTCGGTTGCGCGGCCGCCGCATCGCCGGCGGGCTCGCCGGTCACACGCCCCCCAAGCGCCTCGTCAAGCCGGCGCCCGGCGGGCTCGCCAAGCCAGCCTTCGCCGGCGGCCTCGTCAAGCCAGCGTTCCTCGGCGGGCCGGGCCCAGCTGCCCGCGTCGACCGCGTCGGCGGTGGCGTCGTCCAGGGGGCTGGCGTCCAACCGAGCCGACAGGCGGCCGGCGTCGCGTTTGGCGCGCAGGGCTTCGGCTGCCAGGCTGGATACCGGCGCCGTGGCGATGCGCGTCGCAGCCACGGCGGCGTCTTCGATCAGCCCGACCAGGTGATCGCTGTAGCGGAAACGGACGTCCATCAGCGCCATTGCAGGCGCAGGCGCCCACCCGTGAGCCGCTCGAACGCTTTGCGTTCATGGCGGCGACCCATCACCCAACCGCCGGCAGCGCCTCCCAGGGTCAGCGCACCGGCGGCCGACAGCTTGGCCACCTGCTTGGCCTGACGGTTGAACTCCACCACCGGCCAGCCCCGCCGGTGCGCCACCGCGGTCATGGAGCGGTCGGGGTTGACCGCGACCGGATGGCCGACGATCAGCATCATGGGCAGGTCGCTGGCGGAGTCGGAATAGGCGTAGCACTTGGCCAAGTCGTAGCCGCGCTCGGCTGCCAGCTTGCGGATGTGGGAGGCCTTGCCCTCGCCGTAGCAGAAAGGGGCGGCCAGTCGGCCGGTGTAGACGCCGTCGACGATCTCGCTCTCGGTGCCCAGACCCCCGGCGATCTCCAATGCTCGCGCCAGCTGGCCGACGATTTCGACGGGGCTGGCCGAGATGATGTAGACGTCGCGGCCGGCCTCGGAGTGGATGTCCAGCAGCGTCTGTGCCTCGGCCCGAATGCGTGGCAGCAACTCCTCCACCACCGCCGGCGACAGCCGCCGCAGCACCTCGGCTGGCGTGCCGGCGACGCTTTCCAGGAGGCGGTCGCGCATCACTGCAGACTTCTCGTCGGAGGCCCCGAACATTCGGAACACGACGCTGGAGGCCCCGTCGCCGAGCAGCCGGCCCAGCGGGCGCAGACCGGCCCGGTAGCACGCCTTGCCGAAGTAATAGGCGCTGCTGCCCGACATCAGCGTGCGGTCGAGGTCGAAGAACGCGGCGGAGTCCGTCATCCCAGCCCAGTATGTCCAGCCGCGCCGAGACCGTCGAACCCTCCTGCCCGGCCGGGCCGGACGCAAACTCGGAACCCCAACGATAAGGGTTGGTCACGATAGTGTGACCAACCCTTCTCTTTGGTCGGAGTGGCTCAGCAGGCCTGGCCGGCGAACGTTCCTGAGGTCAGGTCCGGTCGCGCCGAGGCGAGCGCTGACCGTCGTTGCGTTGCACGTCCACGACCTCCACGTCGATCGGCTCGCTGGCATGGGGACGCGGCGGGGGCCGGACACCACCGCGCCGCGGGCGGGGTGCGCCCAGGGAGCCGAGGGCGAACAACCCGCGGGCGCGGCTGCGCACGAGGCGGTTGGCAACCGCCCTGGTGGGAGGCAGCACCATCAGCAGACCGGCCACGTCGCTGACGAAGCCGGGGGTCAGCAGCAGCGCTCCGCCCACCAGCACCAGCGCGCCGTCCACGACCTCCTTGGCGGGAATGCGCGCCTGCTGCAACGCGGCGGTGAAGTTGCGCCACGCGGCCCGACCCTCACGGCGCACCAGCCAGGCGCCGGCTACCGACACCAGCAGCAGGATCACCAGTGTGGGCACCAGCCCGATCAGGTCACCGACCTGAGCGATGACGAACAGCTCGACGATGGGGACGACGATGAACGCGATCAGCAGCAGCGCAGGCATCTACGACGCCTTCTTCTTTCCCGACTTGGCCGCGCTCGCCTTGGGCTTGGCATCCTCGCTCGACCCAGAGCCGTCGCCGGCGGCGCCACCGCGCTTGCGAGCCGACTCCACCGACTGGCGCAGCGCCTCCATGAGGTCCACGACGGCTGCCGGCTCGCCGGGCTCCTCGACGACGGTGACCTCTTGGCCCTCGACCTTGGCCTGGACTGCCGCCATGACCTTCTCGCGGTACTCGTCGGAATAGGCCGTCGGGTCGAAGTCCTCGGTGAGGTTCTCGATGAGCGTCTCGGCCATCTGCACCTCCTGCTTGCGCGGCTCCGGCAGCTCGTCGATGTCGAGGTCTTCCAACGACAGCTGACGGATCTCGTCGGGCCAGTACATCGTCTCCAGGACGAACATCTCATCCTGCAGGCGGAGGGTGGCCAAGTGCTCCTTGTCGCGCATGGTGATCTTGCACACCGCGACCGTGTTGCGGTCGTGCATCGCCCGCGACAGCAGCCCGTAGGCCTTGGCGCCGGCCGGGTCAGGTCCGAGGTAATACGAGCGCTGGAAGTAGATCGGGTCGATCTGCTCCAGCGGGACGAACTGCAGGATGTCGATGGCTCGTGACGAGGCCGGCTTCATCGCGTCGAGCTCGTCGGCATCGAACACCACGTAGCGGTCGGGCTCGTACTCATAGCCCTTGACGATCTGGTCGTAGCCGACCTCCTCGCCGTCCGCCTTGGCCACGCGCTGGTAGCCGATGCGGCTGTGATCCGAGGCGCGCAATTGATTGAACGACACCGACTTGTCCTCCGTGGCGGGGTACAGCCGCACGGGGATGGTGACCAGTCCGAAGGACAGTGAGCCCTTCCACAGCGTCCGCATCTCGACCTCCTGCCGGCGTGGGGAAGCCCTACGGTACGGCCGCCGGCGTCACGACGATGGTCTACCTCGCGGGGCGCCTGGTCAACCCGGCCCGCGCAACCCGTGCCGACAGCAACGGTGGGAAGATGGCTGACCATGAGCACCGTGGCCACCACCATCGACTTCCCCGAGGCGCTGCCGTTGCGGCGGGAGGGCAAGGCCTGGTTCGTCGACGCTGACGGCACCACCGTCAAGGTGTCCAACCCCGACAAGCCCTACTGGGGCCCAGAGGGTTACCGCAAGGCCGACCTGCTGGCGTACTGGTACAACGCCGCGCCCTGGGCGCTGCCCTACCTGCGGGACCGCCCACTGACCCTCAAACGCATGCCGGACGGGGCCGACGGAGCCTTCTTCTACGCCAAGCAGGCCCCACCGGGGACGCCCCCGTGGATGGTCACCGCACCGGTCACGGGTCGCCGCAGCGGCAAGACCACCGAGTACCTGCTGGCCACCGACCGTGCGAGTCTGGTGTTCACGGCCAACCTGGGCTGCATCGAACTGCATCCCTGGCACAGCCGCATCGACGACATCGGCCGGCCCGACTACGCCTTCTTCGATCTCGACCCCATGGGCGCGGCCACGTTCGCCGACGTGCGCGAGGTCGCGCTGCTGGTGCGCACCGCCTTGGACGGCCTCGGTCTGCGCGGCTACCCGAGGACGTCCGGTGCCACCGGCATGCAGGTCTACGTGCCGCTGGACCGCCGCCACTCCGCTGGTCAGGTTCGCGAGTGGGTGGGCCGGGTCTGCCGTCTGCTCAACCGAGCCGATCCGGAGCGCACGACCATGGAATGGGTGGTGGAGCGTCGTGGGCCGCAGGTGTTCCTTGACCACAACATGAACACCGAGGGCAAGAACATCGCCGTCACCTACTCCCCTCGCCCGGAGCGGGGAGCCCCGGTGGCCACGCCCCTGCGCTGGGACGAGGTCGCCGCCGGCGTCGAGCCGGCCGACTTCACCATGGCGACGATCTTCGGGCGCCTGGCCGAGGTCGGCGACCTGTTCGACCCGGTGCTGGCCGGAGGCCAGGACCTGTCGACGGCGATGCAGGCCCTGGGGATGGATCCCACACCGGAGCCGGATCCGGCCGCGCACCTGGTCGCGGCGCCACAACTTCCCGCCGAGCGGCTGGCGACCTACCGGGGCAAACGCGATTTCGCCCGCACCCCGGAGCCCCCGCCGGCGGCCGGACCCACAGAAGACGTCGAGTATGCGGCAGACGTCGACGAGCGACCCCGGTTCGTCTTGCAGCACCATCTCGCTCGCCGGCTGCACCACGACCTGCGCTTGGAGCGCCACGGCACGGCGCCGTCGTGGGCTCTGCCCAAGGGCCTTCCTGACCGCAAGGGGGTGCGCCACCTCGCGGTGCAGACCGAGGACCATCCGGTCAGCTACATGTCGTTCAGCGGCGAGATCCCGGCCGGCGAGTACGGCGGCGGCCAGGTGCGCATCTGGGACTCGGGGACCTATGACCTGCTGGAGTGGACCGACGACAAGGTCAACTTTCGGCTGCACGGTCGCCGCCACTCCGGGGAGTACCACCTGTTTCGCACTGCCCGCGACGGCGACGCCAAACAATGGCTGGTCATCCGCGCCGACGACGCGCTCACCGACGTGCCCCCCGACCCGCCCTCGTTCGCGCCGATGCTGGCCAGTGACGGCGGCCGGCCCTTCGACGACCCCGCGTGGCTGTTCGAGATCAAGTGGGACGGCGTGCGCGCGATCGCCACGGTCCGGCGTCCAGGCACCGGGAACGACGCCGGCACCCGGCTGGTCAGCCGGCAGGGCAACGACATCACCCCCGCCTATCCCGAGCTCGCGCCGCTGTGGGAGCGTGTGCTGGCGCGCAACGCCGTCCTCGACGGTGAGATCGTGGCGTTGGACGACCAGGGCCGGCCGTCCTTCCAGCGCCTGCAACGGCGGATGCACCTGCGCGACCCCGTCGGAGTTGCTCGCGCCGCCGAGCGCTCCCCGGTCCGTTACATGGTCTTCGATCTGCTCGCGGCCGACGGGCAGCCCTTGATCGACCGACCGTTGCGGGACCGCCTTGCCCTGCTCGACGAGGTCCTCGTCGCGGGCGGCCCCTTCGTGCGCAGCACCACCGTGACCGGGGACGGCAAGGCGTTGTTCGAGGCCGCAAGGCAACAGGGTTTGGAGGGGCTGATCGCCAAACGTTCGGCGTCGCTGTACCGGCCGGGCAAGCGATCCCGCGACTGGCTCAAGTTCAAGGTCCGCCGCAGTGCCGAGGTGGTCATCGGTGGCTGGCTGCCGGGCAAGGAGGGCCGCAGCGGCCGGCTCGGCGCCCTGCTGCTCGGGTTGTACAACGACGACGGGGCGTTGCAGTTCGTCGGCCGGGCGGGCACCGGCTTCGACGACGCCGAGCTCACCCGTCTCGAAAACCTGCTGGCCGACCTGGCCCGCGACGAGCCATCGTTTGCCCCGAGTCCCGAGCTGCCTCGTGAGGCGCGCTTCGTCGAGCCGGTGCTGGTCTGCAACGTCGAGTTCGTCGAGTGGACGGAGGTCGGTTTGTTGCGTCACCCCTCCTACAAGGGGCTACTCGACGACGCCATGCCTGGCGAGCAGCGGTTAGGACAGCTGCGGCGCTGACGGCGCCGTCACCGCTGCGGCCTGGCGTTCGTCGGGGGCTTGTCGCGCAGCGACTCCGAGCCCTGGTCGTCCAGCGAGCGGAAGCGCAGCACCGTGAAGGCCTCCGCCGCGTCCAGACCGGCCCTGGCGCCTTGCTGCACCGCCATCTCCTTCACCCGCGGGCCTGGGTCCCATCCCAACAGCTGCGACGCGTGGCAGCGCAGCGCCGCCAGCTTCTGGTCCAGCGTGGCGGTCACGTCGACCAGGTCTGCGCCCTGCCCGAAGCTCATCAGCCACAGCTCGGCTACGTCCCACGGCTCCAGGCCATCGTCGATCAACGAGGTGTCCCATAGCCGCGTCGACGCCGCGGGATTGATGGCGTGCAGAACGAGATCGCCAACGGCGCGGTGGTCGGGATGGTTGACGTAGCCCAGCTCGGACCAGCGCACGCTGGGGTCCAGGGTGACCACCGCCTCGGGCCGGTGGTGGCGGATCGCTGCCGCCACCTGACGGCGCGCCTCGATCGAGGGCTCCAGGTAGCCGTCGGCGTAGCCCAGGAACGTCACGTCGCTGACGCCGAGCACCGCGCAGGCCGCGCGTTGCTCGTCCTGACGGATCCGCAGCAGACGCTCGCGCGTCATCTCCGGGTCCGCCGATCCGCTGGCGCCATCGGTGACCACGAGATAGCGCACGTCGGTGCCCATCGCGGCCCAGCGGGCGATCGTTGCGGCGCAGCCGAACTCGGCATCGTCCGGGTGCGCGATGATCGCCAGCGCCCGGCTGAACGGGCGCACCGGTTCCCATACCCGGCCGCTGGTCGCATCGCTGTTGACCACAGCCAGCAGCCTACGGCCAGGGGCAAACGCCTACCTCGCCCCCTGCGGCGCGCTGGTGGACGACTCCAGCCGGTAGCCCATGCCTCGAACGGTGGCGATGCGACCTTGCCCGAACTTGCGACGCAGGTAGCCGACGTACACGTCGACGACGTTGGATCCGGGGTCGTAGTCGTAGCCCCACACATGGGACAGCAGCTGCTCGCGAGACAACACCTGGCCGGCGTGGCGCATCAGCGTCTCCGCCAGGGTGAACTCACGAGCGGTCAGCTCGATGTCGCGGTCACCAACGCGGACGCGCCGCGTGCGCAGATCAAGGGACAGGTCGCCCACACTCAGCACCGTCTCCTCCTGCGCTCGCTCGCCGCGCAGGCGAACCCGCACGCGAGCCAGCAGCTCTTCGAAGCGGAACGGCTTGGTGACGTAGTCATCCGCCCCGCCATCCAGCCCGGCGACCGTGTCGTCCACGCCGTCACGGGCGGTCAGGATCACGACCGGCATCGCCGACCCCCCGCGGCGCAGCTCCCGTAGCACCGCGAAGCCGTCCTTGCCCGGCAGCCCGATGTCGAGCACCAGCAGGTCGAACTCGCCGGACCGGGCGCGGAACAGCGCCTCCTGGCCGTCGGCCGCCACGCTGGTGGTGAACCCGTTGGCCTTGAGTCCCTTTTCGAGAAACGACGCGATCCTTGGCTCGTCCTCGGCGATGAGGATCCGGTTCATCACTCCTCCACGGATGGTGGGTCGACGGGAAACGTGAGCGTGAAGGTGGCGCCCTCGCCCGGCGCGCTGGCAAGATCCACGCGACCGGAGTGCGCCTGAGCTATGGCCCGAACGATCGACAGGCCCAGCCCGGCACCCTCCGAGACGCGCCGGCTCCCCGTCGAGCGCGCGAAGCGGTCGAAGATGCGGTCACGGTCCACCGCCGCCACGCCGTCGCCGGTGTCTCGCACCCACAGGCGCGCCTCGCCGTAGCGCACCTCCGAGCCCAGGGCAATGGTGTCGCCTTCCTCGGTGTGCTGGGTGGCGTTCTGTGCCAGCTGCATGACCGCTTGCGTCAGGCGCTGCCGGTCGGCGACGACCAACCCCTCGCCGCGTCCCTCCTGCTTCCAGTTGCGAGCTCCCAACGTCGAGGCTTTGGCGAACAGATCGTCGGTCAGCACACCGAGGTCCACGGTCTCGGTGTGCAAGAAGTCGTGCCGCTCGGCCTTGGCCAACATCAGCAGGTCGTCGACCATCCGGCTCATCCGGTCGAGTTCGTCGGTGACGATCGCCACGGTCTCCGCCCGCTCCTGCGGGTCGTCACCGAGCAGCTCGAGATGGCCGCGGACGATGGTGATCGGCGTCCGCAGCTCATGGCCGGCGTCGACGATGAAGTACCGCTGGGTGGCAAACGCGTTCTGCAAGCGGTCCAGCATCTCGTTGAAGGTGGCAGACAGCCGGGAGACCTCGTCGTCCCCGTGGACCGGGATGCGCTTGGACAGATCGGTCTCCGAGATGGAGCGGGCCGTGTCGGTGACCAGTCGCACCGGCGCCAGAATGCGTCCTGCAGCCACCCAGGCGACGAGGGACGCGAGCAGCAGGGTGGCGAATCCGACGGAGACGAAGACGCGAGCGACCTCGTCGACCTCGCGTACCTGCAGGTCGCGGTACTGCGCGACCACGAAGACCCCGCCTTCGTTCCCCGGGGCGCCGGCCATTCTGGCCTGGACCGGCATCGCCGCGTAGTCGACGCGTCCGACCTCGGTCATCACCGAGCCGCGTGTGGGTTCGGTGGTGGCTCCCAGCCGCCGCATCAGCGCCTCGTTGGTGTGCAATGGCGCCGGTGGGACCTGGGCGCTGCGCTGATGACCGCGCCCAGCCACGAAGGTCAGCATGGTCTCGTCGGGCGACGGGATGTTGCGGCTGATGAACACTTCGAGCAGCCGTTCCACCGAGCCGAAGCGCTCGCCGGTGGCGGGGTCGCGCCCTTCTCGCACCAGCGTGCGCAGCTCGGCGACCTCCTGGACCAGTTCGTCGTTGACCTGTTCGTCCAGCCGCGCCAGCAGGACCTGGCGGACCATCACCAAGGAGACCAGCAGCGCCAGACCGATCAAGCCGACATACCAGGCGAGGATCCGCGTGCGGGCGGTCGAAAAGGACCGGCGCCAACGCGACCGCGGCGGAGAGCCGGCCGCGGCGGATACCGGCGAATCAGTCGTCGTCGTCCCGGCCGTCGTCGTCATCGTCGTCCCCGCCGTCTTCGTCGTCTCCGTCGTCGTCGTCATCGTCGTCGTCACCCCCGCCTTGATCTTCCCGAGCGTCGTCGTCCCCGCCGCCGTCATCGCCGTCGTCATCGTCGTCGTCGGACGGGGGTGGCGGCTCAGGGTTTGGCTCCGGGGGCGGAACGGGTGCGGGTGCCGGCGCCGGCTCCGGGTCGGGTTCGGGTTCGGGCGCCGGCTCGGGGGCCCCACGGTCTTGGCCGCCCTTGCCTCGAGGCTCCCGCGGCGCCCGCTCGTCACCGTCGGGCTCGGGCCGCGGACGGTTCCGGCGGCGAGGACGGTCATTGCGCGAAGGTGTCTCGGTCGGTTCGAGCTGTTGGAGCTCGACGCTGATGGGTGGGCCGAGCGATCTCGGACTGGTCCGGCCGGCGGTGGACAGCAGTGCACCGAAGACCACCCCGACCAGCAGGGTGGCAAGCAGGACGGGAACGGCGAGGCGGCTCACGGAGTCCCAGGGTGATGACGCAAGATGATCATCACATGAGGTGCGCATGAGAAGCCTCTCATGCAAAGCGGCGTTACGATGCCGTCATGGGTGCGGCACCTGTCATCGCCCCGGAGCGCATCTCGGAGCCGTCCGAGGTCGACAAGCGTGACCGGCCATGGAGCGTGATCGTGTGGAACGACCCGGTCACCCTGATGTCCTACGTCGTGTTCGTGCTGCGCAAGCTGTTCAACCACGACGAGGCGACGGCCACCAAGCTGATGCTGCAGGTCCACAACGAAGGGCGCGCCGTCGTGGCCAGCGGTCCCCGGGAGAAGTCCGAGGCGGACGTCGCCCGCCTGCATGCGCACGGGTTGCAGGCCACCCTGTCGCAGGACTGAGGCCGTGCTGACCCATGGGGTGCGTCGCCTGCCCGGCGGTGGGGTGCGCGTGCGGCTCGCGGTCCGCGAGCGGGAGCTGCTGCGGTCGCTGCCGGCGCAGCTGCGCCCCGTGCTGTCTGGTGAGCAGCAGGTCGGCGACTCTGGGCAGCGGCTGTTCCCCGCCGCCTATGACGACCCAGCCGACGAGACGGAGTACCGCGGGCTCGTCGGCGACTCGCTGACCCAGGAGCGGCTGGCCGCCTTGGACCGCTTGTCGCGCGACGTGGCCGCAGGCAGCACGCGGCGTCTGCTGTGGACGGTCGATCTGGACGCTGACAGCGCCGCGGCATGGCTGTCGGCGGTCAACGACGCGCGGCTCATCCTGGGCTGCACGCTTGGCATCACCCAGGAGTCAGCCTGGGACTCGGGGCCGGACCCCGACGATCCGACCAGCGTGGTGATCTTCTGGCTGGGCTGGTTACAAGAAGAGCTGGTCGCGGCGCTGATGGGAACGCTGCCCGACCGTTGAAGGGAGCAGCAGTGCCGCAGCCCCCCACCCGCCTGAGCGCCCACCGGCGGCGCTCCCAGCTGCTGGACGTTGCCGGCAGGCTGTTCGCCGAGTCCGGCTTCCACGGGTTGTCCATGGAACGCCTCGCCGAGGCCGCGGGTGTCAGCAAGCCGGTGGTGTACCAGCACTTCTCC
>JALZLC010000283.1 GCA_030858885.1 Actinomycetota bacterium | reverse complement strand
GGCAGCTCCTTGGCCACCGATAGTCCCACCAGCCCGCCTCCGGCCAGCAGGCCCGGCAGCATCAGGGGTAGCTCGATCTCGGCGAAGCGCCGGACCCCCGATGCCCCCAGCATGCGGCCGGCGTCGCCCACCCGTGGTGGAACCCCGGCGACGGCGACCTGGGAGGCCCGCAGCGACTGCGCCCCGAAGTGCACGGTGTAGGCGAACACCAGCAGCGGCAGGGTCTGGTACAGCGACCCCACCAGCAAGGGTCCCCGAAGGGCGAACGACACCAGCGCCAACGCCACGACGAGCCCGGGCAGCGCGAAGCCGCCCACCACCACGGCGTTGGCCACGCCCGCCAGCCGGCTGCGGTAGCGCACCGTCCAGTAGGCCAGCGGCAGGACGGCCACCACCGCCACGACTGCGGTCAGCACGCTGGCGCGCGCGGTGTTCAGCATGGGTCCGAGCAGCGAGGCCGGGTCGGTGGTGACGGCGGTGGCGCGCGACGACCCCTGCAGCACGCCTCTGGCGGACCAGTAGGCCAGCACCGTCACGGGCGCCACCAGGGCGAAGACCGCCAGTCCGGCGACGCCGGCGGTGGCAGCCCCCCGCCAGCGGCCGAGTGTCACTCGCAGCGCACGGCTGTCTCGTGGCCCGACGATCCGACGCGGCCCGCGCAGCAGGGCGCGCTCGGCGGCGACGACCGCGATGGCCAGCCCGCCCAGTTGCAGGCTGTAGGCCAGCGAGGTCGGCTGGTCGAGCCGCGAGGCGTAGATCGCGCGGGTGAGGGTGTCATAGCGCAGGAGCTGCACGGCGCCGAAGTCGCTGATGGTGTACAGGAACACCAGCAGCGAGCCCGCCAGGATCGCACCGCTGGTCTGGGGCAGCACGACGGTGGCGAACACCGACCAGCCGCTGCGGCCCAGCAGCCGGGCCGACTCCTCCAGCGACGCGGGCAACTGGCGCAGACGCGCCGACACCGGCAGCAGCACGTAGGGATACGTCAGCAGGGTCAGCACCCCGAAGGCTCCCCAGAAACCGACGATGCGCCCCGGACTGACACCGGCGGGCAGCAACCGATCGAGCAGCCCACCTCGCGCGAAGGCCGCCAGCAGCGTGAACGCGCCGATGAAGGACGGCACCACCAAGGGTAAGCACAGCAGCACCCGCCACACCCTGGCCGCAGGCAGATCCGTGCGCATCGTCAGCCAGGCCGCGGCCGTCCCTACGACGGCGGTCGAGACCGCGGTGCAGCCGGCCAGCAGCACGCTGCGGCCCAGCGGCGCCAGCGCACCGGAGGCGCGCAACGCCGCCCCGACGCCCTCACCGCCGAGGTTGCGCAGGACCAGCCACACCAGCGGCACCGCGAACCCGGCGGCGATCAGCAACGCCAGCAAGCGCAGCCAGATCGGTGCCGCAGCCACGCGCGGTGACGCCGTAGCGGGTTCCAGCGCGGCGGCGTCAGCCGTCGATGCCACTGCGGTCGATCAGCTCGACGGTGTCGGCGAAGGTCGGTCCGAGAGCGTCAACGTCGACCTCGGGCGGGTCCAAGGAGGGCAGCGGTGGCAGGTCGGTGGCCGGCTCGATCCCGTCGACCAGCGGGTACTCGAAGGTCTCGGAGGCGAAGTAGCGCTGCGCCTCGTCGGTCAGCAGGTACTCGACGAACCGTTGCGCATCCTCGGGCTGGTCGGTGGATGCCAGCACGCTGACCGACGCCTCGATGACCAGAGCGCCGATGTCGCCGTCGGCGAAGCTGTGGTTGCGGCTCGGCCGGCTCGGGTCCTCGGCCAGGAACCGCTCGTTGTAGTAGTGGTTGACTAGGCCCATCTCGACCTCACCCCGCCCGACGGCCTCCACGATCGCGTTGTTGTTGGCGTAGACCGGCGCGTCGTTGGCCGCCATGGCCTGCAGCCACTCCAGGGCCTCGTCTTCGCCGAGGTGCTGGCGCATCGCGGTGACAAAGTCCTGGAACGACGCGTTGGACGGTGCCACCGCCACCCGTCCGGCGTAGCGCCCGTCGGTCACGTCCAGCACCGAGTCGGGCAGGTCGGCCTCGTCGACGAGGTCGGCGTTGTAGACCAGCACCCGCTGCCGTCCCGTGACGCCGACCCAGCGTCCCTCGGCGTGGCGGTACCGCGGCGCCACACGCTCCAGCGCAGCGTCGGGCAGCGTGGACAGCAAGTCGTTGGAGGCCAGGAACCCGACCGTGCCTGGACTCTGAGAGAAGAAGACGTCGGCGGGGGAGCGGTCGCCCTCGTTGGCGATCAACAGCGCGAGGTCCCCCGAGTCGCCGTAGCGCACGTCGATGGGAATCCCGCTGGCTTCGTGGAACCGCTCCAGCAGCGGCTCGACCAGGTCCTGGCTGCGACCCGAGTAGATCGTCAGCCGCTCGCTGCCCGCGGCGGTGCCGCACGCGGGCAACAACAGGAGCAGCAGCACAAGGATGGTGCGGCGGATTGTCACGGCTGCGCTACTCCGATGGTTGGTCGGGAGTGCGCCGGCCGCGCCCCGCGGTGGGGTCGGAGACGGTGGTGGTCATGGCACTCCCTGACGGTGGGCTTGCGAGGGGACGCTCCCCGCATGTTAGGTTCCCCTAACCATAGTAGCGATAAAGCGTGGACCCCAAATGACGGGGACTCGGACCCTCCGATTGACGAGGTGGCATGCAGCGGAGCAAGCGGTTCGTGTTGGCCAGCGCCGCCTTGCTGCTCCTCAGCGCAGCCGCCCTGGCCAAGGCGGTCGACGTCCAGGCGTTACGGGCGACCGCCGAGGCGTTTCGCGCGCGCCCGGCCGGCCTCGGGGTGGCGGTGGCCGCCTATGGCGCGGCCTTTGTGGTGCGCGCGGGGCTGTGGCGGCGGGTGCTGCCCGGCCTTGCCTTCGGCCAGGCGTTGGCGGCGCTGCACGTGTCCCTGGCCGGCAACCACCTGCTG
>JALZLC010000246.1 GCA_030858885.1 Actinomycetota bacterium | reverse complement strand
ACGGCCAGCATCTCGCGCATCCCAGGCCCACCCTTGGGGCCCTCGTAGCGGATGACGACGACGTCGCCGGGTTGGATCCGTCCGGCGAGGATGGCCCCCATGGCGCCGTCCTCGCCGTCGAACACCCTTGCGGTGCCCTCGAAACGGGTGACGTCGATGCCCGCAACCTTCACCACCGCGCCCCTGGGGGCCAGCGATCCGGTGAGCACGGCGATCCCACCCATGGGATGGATGGGGTCGGTGAGGGGATGCACGACGGCGCCGTCGGGAGCGGGCGGGGCCAGCGCCGCGAGATTCTCGGCAACGGTGCGGCCGCTGACGGTCACGCAGTCGCCGTGCAGCAGGCCGGCGTCGAGCAACTCCCGCATGACCACGGGCACGCCGCCGATCCGGTCCATGTCGCTCATGTGGTAGCGCCCGTGGGGCTTCATGTCGGCGATGTGGGGGACGCGGGCCGCCACCAGGTTGAAGTCCTCGAGGGCCAGCTCGACGCGGGCCTCGTTGGCGATGGCCAGCAGGTGAAGGACGGCGTTGGTGGACCCGCCCACGGCCATTACCACGGCGATGGCGTTCTCGAACGCCTCCTTGGTCATGATCTGGCGGGGCCGCGTGCCGGCCTCGACGAGGCGCACCACCGCCTCGCCGCTGGCGAAGGCGAAGTCATCGCGCCGGCGGTCGACGGCGGGGGGCGACGAGCTGCCCGGCAGCGACATGCCGAGGGCCTCGGCCACCGACGCCATGGTGTTGGCGGTGAACATGCCGGCGCAGCTGCCCTCGGTCGGGCACGCCATGCGCTCGATCTCTCCCAGCTCCTGCTCGGTGATGGCTCCGGCGGCGCACGCGCCCACCGCCTCGAACACGCTGACCACGTCGAGGGCCACGCCGTTGCGCTGCCCGGGAAGAATCGACCCCCCGTAGAGGAACACCGAGGGCACGTCGAGGCGGGCGGCGGCCATGAGCATGCCCGGCAGCGACTTGTCGCAGCCGGCGAAGGTGACCATGGCGTCGAGACGCTCGGCGTGCATGACCGTCTCCACCGAGTCGGCGATGACCTCCCGGCTCACCAGCGACGCCCGCATCCCCTCGTGACCCATGGAGATCGCGTCCGACACCGCGATGGTCGTGAACTCGAGGGGGAAGCCGCCGGCCGCCCGCACCCCATCCTTCGACCGCTTGGCCAGGCGGGCTAGGGGCAGGTTGCAGGGCGTGACCTCATTCCACGACGAGCACACGCCGACCTGCGCCTTGCCCCAATCGGCGTCGGTCATCCCGACCGCCCGGAGCATGGAGCGGGCCGGCGCTCGCTGCATTCCTTCGGTGACCGCGCGGCTGCGTGGGTTCATCCGCTCTGGCGTTGGTACCGACGATGCTTCTGGCATGGTCACGCAGCTCCCTTCTCGTTGGACGCCGCCCGGTAGGCGATACGCCCCCAGGGCCGGAGCCGGTCGCAAGGGTGCGGGCTTCGGCGCGTCCGGCGTGCGGGTTGCGACCGTAGCGCTTGACAACACGCACGCGGCGCTCCCGCGGCCACCGCAGCTCAGCCACCGGTAGGCTCAAAGAACACAATGCATGAGATGTATGGTCAGCGGCTGCGGCAAGACCACGCTGCTGAACTCCGTGGCCGGCTTTATTTAGCCTTCACAAAGAACGCTGCTGTGCGATGGTCGACCAATCACGGGACCCGGCAGGGACCGCGGCGTGGTGTTCCAGGACCTTCTTTGGCTGAGCGGCAGACCAGAAGCCTGTCCGGTGGGCATCGGGATTATCCCTCGACGTCATCCCGCGAAGGCAGAGTGGCGACAAAGTCGGCGATGCCTGCGATCATCTCCTCGCCGTCCAGCAGCGCCCGGTCATTGTGACCCGCACCAGCGATCTCGATGAGGCGCTTGGGCTGGGGTGCGGCGTCGTAGACCTGGCGACCGAGGGCGGGTGGAACGATCGCGTCGTCGCCGGCCAGGACGACCAACAGCGGGACCGACGCCGCCTGCACGGCCTCGGTGACGCGATAGTGGTCCCGCAGCAGCCAGCCGACTCCGACGTGCAGCTGGACGCGCGCCGCGGCGGCCAGGGACGGAAACGGCGAGCGCAGCACCAATCCGGCCGGCGGATGGCGCTGAGCCAGGCCGGCGGCGACCGCTGCCCCGACCGACTCGCCGAAGTACACCAGCCGCTCGCCGCCACCGTGCTCGGCCAGCCATTGCTGCGCGGCGTCGGCGTCGGCCGCCAGACCCGCCTCCGACGGCCGCCCCGCGTTGCCGCCGTAGCCGCGGTAGTCGAACAGCAGCACACCCATGCCCCGCGCCGTCAGCGCGCGGGCCAGCAAGGCCCGGTCGGCGTAGTTGCCGGCGTTGCCGTTGCAAACCAGTACCCGGGTCCCCGTGTCGGCACCGCGCGGTGGCGTGTACCACGCGGCCAGATCCAGGCCGTCGCTGGTGTGCAGCGTCACGGTGTGTCCGGGGAGGTCCCCGGTGAAGGCTGCGCGCGCGTCGGGGAAGTACAGCAGCCGCCGTTGGGTCAAGAAGGCCAGCAGCACCACGGCGACCACCAGGGCCAGCAGGCCGGCCACGATCCGCATGCTCCACCTCGGCAGGTACCGGCGGCGGCCAAGGCTAGCAGCGCTCAGCGCGGGGAAGTCGGCCGGTTGTCGCGGCGGGCAACGGTTGGGTCGAAGCCGAACGGCAGCTCCAGGCGGTTGGCGTGCAGCAACGGCTCGTCGGCCAGCAGGTCGCGCGTCGAGCCGTCGGCGACGACCATCCCGTCATTCATGATGATCGCGCGTTCGCACAGCTCCAGCGTGAACGGCAGGTCGTGGCTGATCACCAGCTGGGTGATCGGCAGTCCTCGCAGCACGTCGACCAGCTCGCGCCGTCCCGCCGGATCCAGCCCGGAGGTCGGCTCGTCGAGGACGAGCAGGTCCGGGTGCATGGCCAGCACCGTAGCCAGGGCCACCCGCCGTCGCTCCCCGCCGGACAGGTGGTGCGGGGCCCGACCAGCCACATCCACCGCGCCCACCGCATCCAGGGCCTCGATCACCCGCGCGTCGAGCTCGTCGCCGCGCAATCCCAGGTTCGCCGGACCGAAGGCCACGTCCTCACGCACCGTCGGCATGAACAGCTGGTCGTCGGGGTCCTGGAACACCAGGCCGACGCGCCGGCGGATCTCGGGCAAGTTGGCGTCGGCCACCGCCAGAGCGCCGATGTGGATGCTGCCGGCGTCGGCGGTGTAGATGCCGTTGCAATGCAGTGCCAGCGTCGTCTTGCCCGCCCCGTTGGGACCGAGCAGCGCCACCCGCTGGCCATGCTCGATCCGCAGCTCGACGCCACGCAGCGCCTTGCGCCCGTCGGGATAGGCGAAGTGGACGCCGCGGATCTCCACCGCGGGATGACTCATGCCAGCGCCAGGAAGGCAGCGATGGCCGTGCTGACCGCCACGGCCGGGACGGCAGCTGCGACCAACCACTCCCGAGTGGTGGCCGCCCGACGGTCGAGCGGCGGCATGGTGCCGGTGTACCCGCGCGAGAGCATCGCCGCATGCACCCGCTCGCCCCGCTCGTAGGAACGGATGAACAGCGCGCCGGCCGAGGTCGCGATGGGTCGCGCCTGCCACAACCAGCGCGGGTCGTAACCCCGAGCGGTCATGGCCGTGCGCATCCGCCGCAGGTCGCCGGCGATCAGTTCCAGGTAGCGGATCATGAACGCTGCGATCGCGGTGAACGTCTCGGGGACGCGTAGCTGTGCCATCCCCCGCAGGATGCTCGGGATCTCCGTGGTGGCGGCCAGCAGGATGCTGACCGTGGCACCGAGCGTGGCCTTCGCGAGCACGTTCCAGGCGCCCCACAGGCCAGGCTGCGACACCGACACGCCCAGCACGTCAACCCGCTCACCGGAGCTCACGAACGGGATCAGGAACGCAAAGGCGATGAACGGCAGGATGACCGCCAGGCGGGCCAGGACGAACGCGACGGGCAGGCGCGCCAGCCGCACCACCACGGCCAGCGCGGCCGCGTCGATGGCGAAGGCCCACATCGCCTCGCGCGGGGTGACGGCGACGGCCAGCACGAACCCGAAGGCGGCGGCGAGCTTGACCTGGGCAGCCAGCCGGTGGACAGGGCTGTGCTCGTGGACGTAGAGGGCATGGGCGTGGCCGGCACCCATCCCGCTCAGGCCGCCGCGTCGGCGAGGCCGGCGTCCATGTCGCTCAGACCGCCGCCTGGTGGTGGTCGCGGTCCGGCGCTCGCCGCCGGTCGCGAACCCCGAAGAACAGCCCCGTGCCGACCGCCAGGGTGATGACCACCCCGGCCGTACCCGCGATCGCCAGGCTCAACGTCTCGTTGGCCACGCCGGCGGTGGCGTAGTCGGCGAAGATGCCGCTGGCCAAGGCGTGGTCCTGCCCGCTGTCGATGAAGCCCGTGTCGGTGGCCACCCGCTCGAGGCCGTCGGGGTCGGGCGCAGCGAACTGGCTGACGACCACCGCGAACAGCAGCGCCACCAGCACGCCGCCGATCAGGAAGCCGCGCATCCCCATGGCCGGCCGCTCGGCCAAAGCGGCGCGATCCAGATCCCGCACGCCGTAGACCAGGTCGGGGCGGGCGGCGACCACGGCCCCCACAGCCAGCGCGCTGATGGTCGCCTCGCCAACACCGATCAGCAGGTGGACGCCGACCATGGCACCGAACACGGTGTCGAAGGGCACGGGGGCGGTGGCCCCGAACAGCCACTCGATCGAGAAGGCCATCGACGACAGCACCACCGACAACCCCGCAGCCACGCCCGTGGCGAGGATCACACCGGTGGCGTTGGACGGCAGCAGCCGGCGCAGCAGCAGGAAGATGGCATAGCCGCCGAACGAGGTGATGACCGCCATGTTGAGCACGTTGTAGCCCAGCGCGGTCAGGCCGCCGTCGGCGAAGGCCAGGGCCTGCACCACCACCACGACCGTGACCACCAGCGCACCCGTAGCGGGGCCGAGCAGGATCGCTGCCAGCGCCCCGCCCAACAGATGCCCGGTGGTGCCGGCCGCCACCGGGAAGTTGAACATCTGCGCCGCGAAGATGAACGCCGCCGACATGCCCGCCAGCGGTACCTGCTTGTCGCGCAACTGCTCACGAGTCCGGCGCAGCGCAACCGCGATCGTCCCGGCGCTGACAGCTCCGGTCGCCACCGCCGTGCCGGCGTTCAGGAACCCGTCTGGTGCGTGCATAGAGCGCCTCCGTTGAGGATCAGACCCTCAAGCCTCGCCAGTATCGCGAGTCGTTCGCAATTTACAGGGACGACGCCAGCATGGCAACGGCCGCGCGGCGTACCATGCCAGCGTGGATGCCGAGGCGACGCTGGAACCCGCCCTGCAGCAGCGAGGACACCGGCTGACCCGTCCCCGGCGGCTGGTGTGGGACGCCCTGCGATCAGCCGACCAGCACTTGACCGCCGAGCAGGTGGCCGCGCGGGTCCATGAGGTCGATCCTGACGTCAATCTCGCGTCGGTCTACCGCTCGCTCGCGTTGTTCGCCGAGCTGGACCTCGCCCGCGAGTCGCATCTGGGAGTGGACAACGCCTCGCGCTGGGAACCGGCGCACCCCGACGACCACTTTCATCTCGTGTGCAGGTCCTGCGGCGAGGTGCAGCACCACGCTGGCGATCTGGTGGAGCAGCTGCGCGTGCAGCTGCGTAAGCGTCAGGGCTTCGACGCCGACGCCATCGATCTGGTGGTGTCCGGTCATTGCGACCGTTGCGGCGACGACCAGGGCTGATCACCGCCTCTGCGATCGTTTTCGCAGGGCGACGAACCACACGAGCACGGCGAGGACCAGGACGCCGGCTCCGCTGACCACAGACGGCAGCGGCAGGCTCAGTGCCAGCACCGCGCACCCTGCCAGACCAAGCGCGGCGAGCGAGCGGGGCCACCGCCGCTGATCGTCACCCAAAGTCCAGGCGCTGGCGTTGGCGATCGCGTAGTAGGCCAGCACCGTGAAGGAGCTGAATCCGATGGCGCCCCGCAGATCAACCGTCAGCACCAAGACGACGACCAGGACGGCAACCGTTGCCTCGGCCAGATGCGGGACCTTGGTGCGCGGATGCACCGCGGTCAAGTAGCGGGGCAGCTCGCCGTTGCGGGCCATCGCCAAGGCGGTGCGGCTGACCCCCACGGTCAGGGACAGCAGCACGCCGAGCGACGCGACGGTCGCGCCGATGCGCACCGCTGGCAGGAGCACAGCAAACCGGCCGCCCTCGATCGCCGTGGCCAGCGGCGCCGGGCTGTCGGCCAGCCGCTGCGGACCCGCAGCCAGCAGGGCCGCTACGGCGACGACGGCATAGACCCCGAGCGCGATGCCGAGCGCCACCGGGATCGCTCGTGGGATCGTGTGCTGGGGCTCGATCACCTCCTCGCCGAGGGTGGCGATCCGGGCGTAGCCCGCGAAGGCGAAGAACAGCAGTCCAGCCGACTGCAGGATCCCCGGCAGCCCGCCATCCCCCAAGTCACCGAGGTTGCCGACGCTGCCGTGTCCGCCGAACAGCGCCGCCACCACGACGGCGCCCAGCGCGGCGAACACCACCGCCACGATCCCCCGGGTGAACGCCGCCGTCTTCTGCACGCCGGCGTAGTTGACCGCGGTGCAGGCGATCACCGCGGCCACGGCCAGCGGCCTGGCAAGTTCGGGGTAGGCGTACGCACCGAAGGTCAACGCCATCGCCGCACAGCTCGCCGTCTTGCCGACGACAAACCCGGCGCCGGCGAGATAGCCCCACAACGGTCCCAGCTGCCGGCGGCCATAGACATAGGAACCGCCGGACTCGGGATAGACCGCCGCGAGCTGCGCTGAGGAGGTGGCGTTGCAGTAGGCCACGGCAGCCGCGAGAGCCAGGCCGATCAGCAGGCCGGCGCCCGCCGCCTCGGCCGCCGGTGCGAACGCCGCGAAGACTCCCGCCCCGACCATCGATCCCAGACCGATGACGACCGCGTCGCTGGTCGTCAGCCGCCGTGCCAGCCGCGCGTGCCCGCCGTCGTCGCTTGCCATCCGGTCCTCGTCGGCTCGCTAGCTGGGCTTGTGGATCTCGGACGTGTTGCGCTCCTCAAGCCGCTTGACGGGTCTCGCGCTCGAAGACCGCCGCGATCCCCTGGCCACCTCCGATGCACATCGTCTCCAGGCCGTAGCGAGCGTCGCGGCGTTGCATCTCGTGCAGCAGGGTGGCCAGGATCCTGGCGCCGGTGGCACCGACCGGGTGCCCCAGCGAGATCCCCGAGCCGTTGACGTTGAGCCGCGCGAAGCCCGCGTCGGACAGCTTCCATTCCCGGGTCACGGCGAGCACTTGGGCGGCGAACGCCTCGTTGAGCTCGATCAGGTCCATGTCGGCCAGGGTGAGCCCTGCGCGATCCAGCGCCCGAGCGGAGGCCGGCACGGGACCGATGCCCATCGTCTGCGGCGGCACACCGGCCACGGCCCACGACACGAGCCGGGCCAGCGGGCGAAGACCGAGCGCCTCGGCGCGAGCGGGATGGGTGACGATGCAAGCCGCCGCGCCGTCATTCTGGCCGCTGGCGTTCCCAGCGGTCACCGTCGCCTCCGGGTCGGCTCCTGAGCGGACCGCTCGCAACCCGGCGAGCGCCTCCAGCGACGTGTCCCTGCGGGGGTGCTCGTCGCGGTCGACCGTGGTCTCGCCGCGACGGCCGGGAACGGTCACCGGCACGATCTCGTCGTCGAACCGCCCTTCGTCCTGCGCGGCGACGGCGCGCTGATGCGAGCGCAAGGCGAGCTCGTCCTGCTCCTGGCGCCCGATCCTGTACTCCCGGCGCAGGTTCTCGGCCGTCTCCAGCATGCCGCCGGGGACCGGATGGTTCACGCCGCCCGCCGTCACCCGCGCGCGACCAAGGCGGTCCACCAGATCCACCGAGTCGCCGGCACCCCACCGCAGACCGCCGGCGTAGTGCTCGGCCGAGCTCATGCTCTCCGCCCCTCCGGCGATCACCAGGTCGCACACGCCGGTCTGGACCTGCATCGCCGCGTAGCAAACCGCCTGCAGCCCCGATCCGCAGCGCCGGTCCAACTGCAGGCCCGGCACCTCGGCACCTAGCCCCGCGTCCAGGGAGGCGACCCGGCCGATGGCGGGAGCTTCGCCGTTGGGGTATCCCTGCCCGAAGACGACGTCGTCGATGTCACCCGACTCCAGTCCGGTACGGTCACACAACGCCCGGATCACGGCTGCACCCAGGGCCGCCGCCGGCAGTGGCTTCAGCACACCGCCGTAGCGGCCGACCGGAGTGCGGAGGGGTTCACAGACAATGGCGTCGCGCATCAGCCCGAGGCTCCTCGCAGGGGAACGCCCAGCCTAGGAGGGCGCTGGCGGCTCGCTGTCGGCGGCGTCGCGCCACGTCGGCCAGGCCACGGGCGCGGCACCCTCGAGCTGCTCGACGATCTGACCGAGGTACCAGCGACGGAACGTGACCAGCTCGGGCGGGGTCGCCAGCGTCAGCAGGTCTCCTTGACGGCAGTAGTCGTCGGCTTCTTCGAGTAGCGCGGCCAGCGACAGGGCCGCCTCACGGGCCTCGGCCGGCAGCCGCATCTCGGTGTCGATGCTGCGGTCGCCGCGCTGTATCGCCCGCTCGATCAGCGCGTTGGGCTCGGCGGTGAAGGCGGCCAAGCGCTCCCGCAGAGCGGTCGCCACGTCCAGCAGCCGGCGTGGCACGTCGTGGTCGGTGTTGGGATGCGGGTTGACGATCAGCGCGAACTCTCGCATCAGCCCTTCGTGCTGCTCCCGCGCACGGGCCATCACGGCCAGAGGCAAGGCGATCAGGCGCACGCGATGCAGGTCCAGCTCGCTGCTGATCGATGGCACGTCAGGCCACCGCGGCGAGCTCGAACCACACCGTCTTCCCGCTGGGGCCGATGTCACTGCCCCAAGCGTCGGCCAGCGATTCGACGAGAACCAAACCCCTGCCGGTCGCAGCCTCGGCGCTGTAGTGACGCATGGACGGGCCCAGCGAGGAGTGATCGCCCACCTCCATGCGCAGGCCGTCGTCGGTCCGCGCCACGGTCAGGGTCACCTCGCTGCGGGCATGAAGCACCGCGTTGGTGACCAGTTCGCTGACCAGGATCAGGGCGGTGTCGGTCAGCTCGGGCAGACCGATTTCGCTCAAGGCGGAGGTCACGAACCGGCGGGCCTGGCGGGCGCTGAGGGGTTCGGCGGGCAGGGTGGTGTGCAGGACCGTCACCATCCCATCTCTCCGCCCTCATCCATCGCGGAAGCCCCAACTCCCGCTTACGCACCACCAACAAGAACCCGGTGGTGCCGAAAGGGAAGCGCCTTACCGAGCGTCACCATTACCGCGTGTCGCGAAACCTTGACAGTTTTGGTGATCGGCCAGCCGTCATCGCGAGCCGGCTCGCCTCGACCCCTTCTCTCGGTCCTCCCAGCGGGTCCGCTGCCGCACACCCAGGTTGATGGGCGAGCCCATGAACCCGAACGTCTCCCGCAGCCGTCGCTCCAGGTAACGCAGGTAGCCGGGTGACAACTCGCCGGTCGTGAAGATCCGGAACGTGGGTGGCCCGACCGCCACCTGGGTGGCGTAACGCAACCGCACGGGCCGTCCGTCGTGCAGTGGCGGGGCGGTGGCCGCCGTGGCCTCCGACAGCCATTCATTCAACCTTGCCGTAGGTACCCGCTGCGTCCACTGTGCCAGCACCGCGTCGACCGCGGGCAGCAGCCGGTCGATGCCGCGACCGGTAGCGGCCGATGTGCGCACGAGCGGCGCCCAACCGACGAAGTGCAGCAGCCGATCCAGCTCCCGCTCGATCCAGCCGCGACGGTCCTCGTCGACCAGGTCCCATTTGTTGAGCACAACCACCAGCGCCCGACCGGCATCCAGGATCTGGCGAGCCAGCTTCTGCTCCTGCTCCCCCACCTCCTCGGCGGCATCCACCACCAGCAGCGCCACGGACGACGCGTGCAGCGCCTGGATCGTCCGCACGGAACTGTAGTACTCGGTCGGTTCGCCCTTGCGCAGCTTGCGGCGCAGGCCTGCGGTGTCGACGAAGCGGTAGGCCCTTCCGTCCTCCACCTCGACGATGGTGTCGACCGAGTCGCGGGTCGTGCCGGGGCGAGCGTCCACGATGGTGCGCTGCTCGCCGAGCAGGCGGTTGAACAGCGAGGACTTGCCCACGTTGGGCCGGCCGACAAGCGCCACGCCGGGGACCTCGTCGGCGGGCGGCTGCGCCCGCTCGAAGGCGCCGTCGGCGCCGAGCCGTTCGACGATGACATCGAGCAGATCGCCCGACCCACGGCCGTGCAAGGCGCTGACCGCCAACGGCTCGCCGAGTCCAAGGGCGTACAGCGCCGCCAGCTCGGCGTGGGGCTGGCTGGGCTTGCCGAGCCCGTCGGCCTTGTTGCCCACGAGCAGGACCGGCAGCCCGGCCGCACGCAGCCAGTCCGCCGCGGCCGCGTCCTCCTCGGTGATCCCGACGGTGGCGTCGACCACCAGCAGCACCAGGTCGGCCGCCTGGGTCGCCACCTCCGCCGAGGCCGAGATGGCGTCGGCCAGCGGATCGGGCGGGTGCTCGCGCCCGCCGGGCCCGCGACCGCCGGAGCCT
>JALZLC010000187.1 GCA_030858885.1 Actinomycetota bacterium | reverse complement strand
TCAACCTCGACGCGGTCCTTGCCGGCGCGCTTACCCCGGTACAGCGCGGCGTCGGCGGCGTTGAACAACTCGTCGGCGGTGGCCGCGTCCAGCGGCGCGACCGCCACCCCGGCGGAGATGGTCACCGCGGGCAGGTCCAGTCTGCTGCGCTTCACCGAGGTCCTTATCCGTTCCAGGACGGCGCGCGCCCCCTTGGAGCCGGTGTCCGGCAGCAGGATCACGAACTCCTCGCCGCCGATGCGGAACACCGAGTCGGTTTCGCGCACCCCGCCCTCGAGGCGCCCCGCGACGTGGACCAGGGTCCGGTCGCCGACGTCGTGGCCGTGACGGTCGTTGACGGCCTTGAAGTCGTCGATGTCGATGACGGCCAGGGCCACGGGCCGGTCGCCGGTGGCCTGCTCGAGGGCTTGGCGCAGCTGCCGCCAAAACACCCGCCGGTTGCGCAGCCCGGTCAGGGCGTCGCGCTCGGCGGCGAAGCGCACCTCCTCGTACAGGTCGGCGTTGCGCATGGCGACCGCAGTGATGTCAGCCAGGCCACGCAAGAAGTCCTTGTCGTCGGTCGAGAAGGCGCCTTCGTGGTCACTGGTGACAGTCAGCGCCATGAACAGCACGCCGTTGTCCTCCTTGCCGGCGAGCATCAGGGAGCGCGTCCTCGGGTGGACCAGTGCCCCGAGCTCGGGGCGGGCGCTGACGTCGTTGATCACCACGCTGCCGGCGGCGGCGACCTCGTCGGCCAGCGCCAACAACGGACCGCTCATGGCCTGCTCTTGCAGTACCAGGCCAGGCTGGTCGGGGCCGGCGTAGTGCCGCAGCGCCGTGTCGCTGTGTACCCGGGCCACGATGACCTCGAGGGTGTCCATGCGCTCCTGCACCGCGCGCACGATGCCGGGCACGACCTGCGAGAACTCAGGGGTGGACGCCATCGTCTGCGCGATCTCGAACAGCTGGGACATCGTCTGGGCCTGGCGCCGCGCCACGGCGTACAGGCGCGCGTTGGCGAACGCGACCTGCGCCTGGACGGCGAAGGCCTCCAGCGTTTCGATGGTGGCCGCCGTCGGCAGCCGCCCCGAACGTGGCTCGTCTACCGCGAGGAATCCCACGATCTGGTCATCACCGTCCACCAGCTTCACGACGAGTCCGTGATTGGCGGTCCACGCGTCCTGGTGGTCTGAGAGCGGGATATCGGGGATGTCGGCCCAATTGGCCGGCGCCTCGGGCGGGATCAGGTAGCTGACCGTCCCGACCAGCCAGTCGGGTTCCAACAGCACCGTCCAGTTCTCCCACGGTGTGGTCATCCCGATGCGACCATCGACGAGGCCGGCGGTGGCCACGCGCCGGCAACGCTCTCCCTCGCGCACGGTCACCGTCGCGACCGCGAAGTCGGTCACCTCGACGACCGCATCGACGATGCGCTGCGCCACCACCTCGAAATCGAGCCGCCGCGAGATGTCGGCGGTGATGGCCAGCATCCTGGATCCCTGTCGGGAACCGTCGTCAGGCGCCTGCTGAACAGGCCCGGATTCAAGGTGCTCGCCCGGCACAGAGTCCCTTCACTTCGAGGTCGGCGGCAAGCTGATTTACGCTACCGTGCCGTCGCGGCGAAAGGAAGGACTAGTGATCCTACTGGTGAACGGACCGAATCTCTCCCAGGTTGGTGCCCGCGATCCGCTCGTCTACGGCACCCAATCCCTCGACGAGGTCATGGCCGGGGCTCGAGAGGAAGCCGACGGGCTGGACGAGTTCACCTCCGAGTCCGAAGGCGACATCATCTCGCGGCTGCACGCCGCGCGCACCGACGGCAGCGAGGCGGTGGTGATCAACCCGGGCGCCCTCGGCCACTACAGCTACGCGCTGCGCGACGCCCTGGAGCTGCTGTCGCTGCCCAAGGTGGAGGTGCACCTGTCGCAGACGCCCGCCCGTGAGTCGTTCCGCCGCCGCAGTGTCATCAGCCCCGTCGTGGACGTCACCATCACCGGCGCCGGCGCCTTCGGCTACCGCCTGGCGGTGCGGGCGGCCCGCCACCTGACCGGGAAGGGCTGACCTCGGCCTCGGCTACACTGCGTCGGATTCCGACCGAGGTAGTCGTACCGATGGTGTCCACCAACAGCTTGAAGAACGGCATGACGCTGAACATCGACGGCCAGCTGTGGCGCGTCGACTACTTCCAGCACGTCAAGCCCGGCAAGGGCGGTGCTTTCGTGCGCACCACGCTCAAGGGCGTGCGCAATGGCAAGACCGTGGACCGCACCTTCCGGGCCGGCGAGAATCTGCAGCAGGCCATCCTGACCAAGCGGGCGCTGCAGTACCTGTACCGCGATGGCGACGACTTCGTGTTCATGGACACCGAGCACTTCGAGCAGACCCCCGTGCCGGCGGCGGCGTTGGCCGGTGGCGCCAAGTGGCTCAAGGAGGGCGAGACGATCGAGCTGGTCTTCCACGGCGAGGAGGTGGTGGACGCCAACCTGCCGGCCTCGGTCGAGCTGGCCGTCACCGACACCGAGCCGGGGCTGCAGGGCGACCGGGTGTCCGGCGCCACCAAGCCCGCGACGCTGGAAACCGGCGCCGTCGTCGCCGTGCCGCTGTTCATCAACCCCGGAGAAACCGTCAAGGTCGACACCCGCTCCGGCGAGTACATCTCGCGAGCCTGATGGCGCGGGACGGCAGGGGCTCCCGGCACGCCGCGCGCAAGATCGCGCTGGATGTCCTGTACGAGGCCGACCTCACCGAGCGGCCGATCGCCGCCGTGCTGGTCAAGCATCTTGAGGCGGCACCGCCACCACCCGAGTTCGCGGTCGCCCTGGTGCGCGGGGTGCACCGCCACCACGACCAGATCGACGAGCTGATCCAGTCGAACTCCCGCGACTGGAAGCTGTCGCGGATGCCGGTCGTTGACCGCAACCTGCTGCGCATCGGGCTGTTCGAGATCCTGCACTGTCCCGACGTCCCCACCGCCGTGGCCATCGACGAAGCCGTGGAGCTGGCTAAAGAGCTGTCCACCGACGACTCGGGGCGGTTCGTCAACGGTGTGCTCGCGCGGGTGGCCGACGCCGTCCCGCCCGCTTGAGCTGCCGGCCACAGGGCATCCGGGGGAGATTTTTTCACCCGCTTGTGGCATGTCCGCCTTCGCTCGGCAATGATCCGGTCGTAGCATCGCGCCGTGGACGCCCTTGCCAGCGCACTACTGCCTCGGCTTGCTTGCGCGCTGGCGGGCGACATCCCGCACTGCACCCCTGCCCACCCCTGAAAGGCTGCCGCATGTCTTCCACAGCCCACGTTGGCGTGACCAAGAAGCGGGTCGCGCTCGCCGCGCTGGCTTTATCGCTGCTCGTAGCCCTCATGGCCCCGCCGGTCGCCGGCGCCCGGGTCAAGCCGGCGCACCACCCGCCGAAGCCACCGGAGCTTGCCGGCTTCACCCTGACGATCCTGCACAACAACGACGGCGAGTCGCAGCTGGTCAGCGCCCCCGAGAATCCGGACTACGGTGGGATCGCGCGCTTCAAGACCGTGGCCGACCGGCTGAAGGCCACGGCCCGGAAGACGGGCAGCCGGCACATCCCCCGCCGGCGCGGGGTGGTCATGCTGTCGTCCGGTGACAACTTCCTGGCCGGCCCGGAATTCAACAGCAGCCTTGAGCGTGGCGTGCCCTTCTACGACACGACTGCGCTGGACCTCGTCGGTTACGACGCGTTCGCCATCGGCAACCACGAGTTCGACTTCGGCCCCGACGTCCTCGCCGACTTCATCGACGGGTTCATCCGTCCGGTGCCGTTCGTCAGCGCCAACCTCGACGTCAGCGGGGAGCCCGCGCTGGACACCCTGGCCGGCGAGGGGCGGATCGTGCGCAGCACCGTCGTGCACGAGCGTGGCGAGCGCATCGGCGTCGTCGGCGCCACCACGCCGGATCTCGAACTGGTCTCAAGCCCTCGCCGCGTGGAGGTCCTGCAGGACGTCGCCGGTCTGGTGCAGGCCCAGATCGACCGGCTGCGCCGGCGTGGGATCAACAAGATCATCCTCATCAGCCACCTGCAGGACATCGAGGAGGACCGTGCGCTGGTGCCGATGCTGCGTGGCGTGGACGTCACCATCGCCGGCGGCGGTGACGAGCTGCTGGCGAACGAAGGCGATCTGCTGGTGCCAGGTGACGAGGCGGTGCTGCCCTATCCGGTGGTCGAGCAGTCCGCCGGCGGCCGCGACGTCCCCATCGTGACCACGGCCGGAGGCTACAGGTACGTCGGCCGCCTGGTGGTCGACTTCGACCGCCGAGGGCGGGTGCGCAACACCCGCAGGATCAGCGGCCCGGTGCGCGTCTCCGGTGTCGCTCCGGACGCGGTGGAGCCGGACGCCAAGATGCTGCGGCTGGTGACCGAGCCGGTGACCGCGGCGATCGCCGAACTCGACCAGAACGTCATCGCGCACAGCGAGGTCGATCTCGACGGTCGCCGGGAGGAGGTCCGCTCGCGCGAGACCAACCTTGGCAACCTCATGGCCGACAGCCAGCTGTCGACGGCTCGCCAGCGCGCCGACGAGTTCGGGTTGCCGGCCGCTAACTTCGCCATCCAGAACGGCGGCGGCATCCGCAACGAGGCGGTGATCCCCGCCGGTGAGATCACCGAGCTGGACACCTTCGACATCGCACCGTTCCCGAACTTCATTGCGGTCACGCCGGATGTGCCGCGCGAGCAGGCCAAGCAGCTGCTCGAGCACGGCGTCGCTGCCATCGGTGGTGGCCAGACGGCACAGCTGGCCGGCATCTCGATCGTCTACGACCCCTCGCGGACCGCGCAGGTCGTCGACCTCGAAGGCAACGTCACCACGCCGGGCGAGCGCATCCGCCAAGCGGTGCTCGACGACGGCACGGTGCTGGTGGACGACGGCGAGGTCGTCGACGGCCCGTCGGTCAACGTGGCCGGCAGCGACTTCTTGGCCCGCGGTGGCGACGGCTACCCGTTCCGGGGCGCTCCCTTCACCTCGGTCGGCGTCGCCTACCAGCAGGCACTCGCCAACTTCATCATCGACGACCTCGACGGCCGCATCACCGCAGCCGACTACCCCGAGGGCGGCGAGGGCCGCATCACCCCCACCGACTAACCGCCCCACCCGGGGTGCTGTGACTTTTGCATCGCAGCAACGGTAGCAAAGTCACGGCACCTCGGGCCTAGGGGCGCGGTGTGCTACGGTGTCCGCAGCACCACCCGCCGCTTTAACGACTGGTCCTGAGAGGCCAGGAAGGGGCTCAACGGATGCAGCATGCCCGCACGCCTTCCCCACAGCTTGGGGGAGGCGTTTTGTCATGACGGCGCCGATCAGCGCGACTGTGGTGCTCGCCGACAGCGATGTCGCCAGAGCGCTCAAACGCATGGCTCACGAGATCCTCGAGCGCAACAAGGGCCCCGACCGCCTGGTGCTGATGGGGATTCGCACCAGGGGCATCCCCCTCGCCCGCCGGCTCGCCCGCCAGATCAGCGAGATCGAGGCTGTCGAGGTCGCCGCCGGCAGCCTCGACGTCACGCTGTACCGCGACGACTACGCCCGGACCGGCCCCCGCCCGCTGGGGCAGACCTCCTTTCCCGCCGAGGTCGACGGCAAGGTCGTCGTGCTCGTTGACGACGTCCTCTACACCGGCCGCACCATCCGCGCCGCGATGGACGCGGTGATGGACTACGGTCGCCCGCAGGCGATCCAGCTGGCGGTCCTGGTTGACCGCGGTCACCGCGAGCTGCCGATCCGCGCCGACTACGTCGGCAAGAACCTGCCCACCTCGTCCGAGCAGGAGGTCCGCGTCCACCTCGCGGAGTCCGATGGCGTCGACGAGGTCGTCGTCGCCACGGCCCCAGCGAGCGCGGCGAGCGCAACGACCCCGTTGGCAACCGCGGCGGGCCCAACGCGCCCAACGTCCCCGGCGACCGCAAGGAGGCGCGCGTGATCCCGCACCTGCTGTCCATGCAGGACCTGTCTGTCGACCAGATCACCGCGATCCTGGATACCGCCGAGACCCTGAAGGAGATCGCGCTGCGGCCGATCGCCAAGGTGCCCACCCTGCGCGGGCGCACGGTCTGCAACCTGTTTTTCGAGGATTCGACCCGGACGCGGATCAGCTTCGAGATCGCCGCCAAGCGCCTGTCGGCCGACGTCATCAACTTCTCGGCGAAGGGCTCCAGCGTCTCCAAGGGCGAGGGCTTCAAGGACACCGCCCTGACGCTGCAGGCCATGGGCGTGGACGCGATCGTGGTGCGCCACGCCGCCTCGGGTGCGCCGCAACAGCTCACCAGATGGGTCGACGCCAAGGTGCTCAACGCGGGTGACGGCTGGCACCAGCACCCCACACAGGGGCTGCTGGACCTGTTCACGATCCGGGAGCGCCTCGGGCACATCGAGGGGCTGCGGGCGGCCGTCGTGGGAGACGTGTTCCACTCGCGGGTCGCCCGCAGCGTGGTGCAGGGGCTGCTGACGATGGGCGCGGAGGTCACCATCGTCGGTCCACCCACGCTGCTGCCCCCGCGCGTTGACACCTGGGGCACCGCCGTCAGCCACGACCTGGACGCCGTGCTGCCCAAGACCGACGTGCTGTACCTGCTGCGTGTGCAACAGGAGCGCATGGGCGAGCAGTTCTTCCCGTCGTCGCGCGAGTACGCGCGCATCTGGGGCGTTGACCGTGACCGGCTCGCCCGGCTGCCCGAGGGCGCGGTGGTCATGCACCCCGGCCCCATGAATCGTGGCGTCGAGGTCACCGCCGACGCCGCCGACGCACCCAACTCGATGATCCAGCTGCAGGTCACCAACGGCATCGCGGTGCGGATGAGCTGTCTGTACCTGATGCTCGGGGGTGAGGACGGCCGCGCAGCGGACGTCGGGGGGCGGGGATCGAACAGCGAAAGGGTGGAGGCGTGAGCGGCTTCACCTTGACCGGCGCACGGGTGGTGGATCCCGCGGGCGGACGCGACGAGGTCGCCAACGTCTCGATCGACGGCGAGATCGTGGTCGCGGTCGGCGGGCAGGTCCAGGGCACCCGCGTTGATGCCGACGGGCTGGTCCTGGCCCCCGGCCTGGTCGATCTGCACGTCCACCTGCGTGAACCCGGCCGCGAGGATGCCGAGACCGTCGAGTCGGGCACCGCGGCGGCCGCCGCGGGCGGCTTCACGGCCGTGTGCCCGATGGCCAACACCGACCCTGTCTGCGACCACGCCGGCGTCGTGGAGCAGGTCAGCCGCCTCGCGCGGGAGGCGGGCCATTGCGACGTCTACCCGATCGGGGCGATCACCAGGGGGCTACGCGGCGAGGAGCTCGCCGAGATGGGGGCGATGGCCGCGCAAGGGGTGCGCTGCTTCTCCGACGACGGGATGCCGGTGCGCTCGGCGCAGGTGATGCGCCGCGCGCTGGAGTACGCCCGCACCTGGGACGCGATCATCTGCAACCACGCCGAGGAGGCCACGCTTACGGGGGCCGGCGGAACTGACGGTGCGCAGATGAACGAGGGCGAGCTGTCCAGCCTGCTCGGCCTGGCCGGCTGGCCGCACGAGGCCGAGGAGGTGATGGTCGCCCGCGACCTCATCCTGGCGCGCGGCCGGGGCGCGCGGCTGCACGTGCCGCACGTGTCGACGGCAGGCGCGGTCGACCTGATCCGCGACGCCAAGGCGCGGGGGGCGCGCGTCACCGCCGAGGTTGCGCCGCATCACTTCACCCTCGTCGACGAGCTGGTGGCGACCTACGACCCCGTCTACAAGGTCAATCCCCCGCTACGCACGAAGGAGGACGTCGAGGCAGTCCGCAACGGTCTGGCCGACGGCACGATCGACGCCATCGCCACCGACCACGCGCCGCACCCACCCGAGCAGAAGGAGCAGGAATGGGCGCACGCACCCTGCGGCATGCTCGGGCTGGAAACGGCGCTGGCGGTGACGCTCACGGAGCTGGTGGACGCCGAGCCTCGGGTGCTGACCCTGTCCAAGGCCCTGGCGGCGCTGTCGACTAACCCGGCGCGCAGCCGTGACATCGGCGGGCACGGCGGACCGATCCAGCCTGGCTCGCCCGCTAATCTCGTCCTGTTCGACCCGTCGCAGCGCTGGACCGTCGACCAGTGCGCCCTGCACTCCCGCAGCCGCAACACCCCCTTCGCCGGCACCCAGCTCCGCGGTCGCGTGACCTCCACACTCCTGCGCGGCCGTTTCACGTTCCGTGACGGGGTGCTGGCCTAGTGCCGAACGGGGTCGAGGCCACGGCCACCAGGCCGGCGCTGCTCGTCACCGAAGACGGCACCATCTTTCGTGGCGAGGGTTTCGGCACGATGGGCACCGCCTTCGGCGAGGTCGTGTTCAACACGGCGCTCAGCGGATACCAGGAGGTGCTCACCGACCCCTCCTACCACCGCCAGATCGTGACCATGACCGCCCCGCACCAGGGCAACTACGGCGTGACTCCGGCCGACGCCGAGTCGTCGCGGGTGCAGGTCGCCGGCTTCGTCGTCCGCGAGGCCAGCCGGATGCACTCCTCGCACCGCGCGACCGGCGGCCTCGACGGCTACCTGCGCGACCATCAGGTCGTCGGGATCAGCGAGGTCGACACCCGCCGGCTGACGCGCTCCATCCGCGCAGCGGGCGCGATGCGGGCCGCAATCTCGACCGAGATTCTCGACGCCGGCGCCCTGCTGGCGCAGGTCCGACAGTCCGATTCCATGGTGGGTGCCGACCTCGCCGGCGAGGTGTCGACCCGCGACCCCTACCAGGTCGCACCGCAAGGCGATGCCCGCTACCGCGTCACCGCCTACGACTTCGGGATCAAGCGCAACATCCTGCGGCTGCTGACCAACAGCGGCTGCGCCGTCCAGGTGGTGCCTGCGGCCACCCCCGCGGAGCAGGTGCTGGCGACCCAACCCGACGGTGTGTTCCTGTCCAACGGGCCCGGTGACCCCGCCGCCGTCCGCGCCGCCATCGCCGCCATCGCCGCGATCCTGGCCAGCCAGACGCCAGTCTTCGGGATCTGCCTTGGCCATCAGCTGCTGGGCCACGCCGTCGGAGCCACGACCTACAAGCTGCCCTTCGGTCATCACGGTGCGAACCAACCGGTGCGCGGACCCGGCGGACGCGTCGAGGTCACCAGCCACAACCACGGCTTCGCCGTCGACGCCCGCACCCTGCCCGCCGATGGGCCGTTCGGGCGGGTGACGCAGTCCCATGTCAACCTCAACGACGGCGTCAACGAGGGGCTGCGCTGCAGCGACGTGCCCGCCTTCAGCGTCCAGTACCACCCCGAGGCCGCACCCGGTCCGCACGACGCGCGCTATCTGTTCGACGACTTCTTGCGGCTGATGGAAACCAGGTCGGCCCGTGCCTAAGCGCCGTGACCTGCGCACCATCCTGCTGCTCGGCTCCGGCCCGATCGTGATCGGCCAAGCCTGCGAGTTCGACTACTCCGGCGTCCAGGCCTGCAAGGCGCTTCGCGCCGAGGGCTACCGGGTCGTGCTGGTCAACTCCAACCCCGCGACGATCATGACCGACCCCGAGATGGCCGACGCCACCTACGTCGAGCCGCTCACCGCCGCCTACGTCACGCAGGTCATCGCGGCGGAGCGGCGCACGGACTCGGCGGACGGCGGCATGGCCTTGCTGCCGACGCTGGGCGGGCAGACCGCGCTGAACATCGCCGTCCAGTTGGCGGCGTCGGGCGTGCTCGACCGCTACGGCGTCGAGCTCATCGGGGCCGGCCTGGAGGCCATCGACATCGCCGAGGACCGCCGGCGGTTCACCGACGCGATGGTCTCCATCGGCCTTCGCGTCGCGGCGTCGGCGCGGGCCACGACCGTTGCCGAGGCGCTGGCATTCGCCGGCGAGGCCGGCTACCCCTTGCTGGTGCGCTCCTCGTTCACCCTTGGCGGCGCCGGCAGCGGCATCGCCCGCGACCGCGACGGCTTCGTCCCGCTCGTGGAGCAGGGCCTGGCGGCCAGCCCCATCCACGAGGTGCAGATCGACGAGTCGCTGCTGGGATGGAAGGAGTTCGAGCTGGAGGTGATGCGCGACGCGGCGGACAACTGCGTCGTGATCTGCTCCATCGAGAACCTGGACCCCATGGGTGTGCACACCGGCGACTCCATCACCGTGGCGCCGGCGATGACTCTTCCCGACGTCGAGTACCAGGCCATGCGCGACGCCGCCTTCGCCGTGATGCGCTGTGTCGGCGTGGCCACCGGTGGCAGCAACGTGCAGTTCGCCGTCGACCCGGCGACCGGCCGCATGGTGGTCGTCGAGATGAACCCGAGGGTGTCTCGCTCCTCGGCGCTGGCCTCCAAGGCCACCGGCTTCCCGATCGCCAAGATCGCGGCACTGCTGGCGGTCGGCTACACCCTCGACGAGATCGCCAACGACATCACCGGCGAGACGCTGGCCGCCTTCGAGCCGTCCATCGACTACGTCGTGGTGAAGATCCCGCGGTTCGCCTTCGAGCAGTTCCCCGACGCTGACGCCGAGCTGACGACCCGGATGAAGAGCGTCGGTGAGGTGATGGCCATCGGCCGCACGTTCACCGAGTCGCTGGGCAAGGCCCTGCGCTCCCTGGACAACGGCACGGTGGGACTCGTCGGCAACCCCGGCGACATCCGCGACGACGCCACCCTGGAACAGGCGCTGCGCACACCGTCCGAGGGTCGCCTGCTCGACGTGGACGCGGCGCTGACTCGCGGCTGGGACCCCGCCCGGGTGGCCGCCGCCACCGGCTACGACCCCTGGTTCGTCGACCAGCTGCTGGCGATCATCCAGGTTCGCCGCCAGGTCCGTGCCTGCGAGACGCTGGCCAACCTCGACGCCCGGCTGCTGCGCAAGGCCAAGCGCGCGGGCTTCGGCGACGCGGCACTGGCGGTGGTGCTCGGCACCACCGAGGCGGCCGTCCGCGATCGGCGTCACTCGCTCGGTGTGGTGCCGGTCTTCAAGACCGTCGACACCTGCGCCGCCGAGTTCGCCGCGGACACCCCGTACCACTACTCCTGCTACGAGGAGGAGGACGAGGCGCGGCCGTCCGGGAAGCCGACGGTCATCATCCTGGGGTCGGGACCAAACCGCATCGGCCAGGGCATCGAGTTCGACTACTGCTGCGTACACGCGGTCTACGCCCTGCGCGAGGCTGGCTACGACACCGTGATGGTCAACTGCAACCCCGAGACGGTGTCGACCGACTACGACACGGCCGACCGCCTCTACTTCGAGCCGCTGACCTTGGAAGACGTGCTGGCGGTCGTGGCGGCCGAGCAGCGCCACGGCGGGGACGTGGTCGGGGTCCTGGTGCAGCTCGGCGGGCAGACGCCGCTGAAGCTGGCGCACCCGCTGGAAGCGCTCGGCGTGCCGATTCTGGGCACGCCGCCCGAGGCCATCGACCGTGCCGAGGACCGCGGACGCTTCGGCGCGCTCCTCGACGACCTCGGCATCCCCCAGCCGCCCGGTGCGGTCGCCGGGTCCGTCGAGGAGGCACTGGCCGTCGCCGGACGGATCGGCTTTCCGGTGCTGGTGCGCCCCTCCTACGTCCTGGGTGGCCGGGCGATGGAGATCGTCTACGGGCCTGACCAGATGCGCACCTGGCTGGAGCGCAACTCCGGGGAGGGTCGTGTACTGGTCGACCGGTTCCTGGAGGGTGCCGTCGAGGTCGACGTCGACGCGGTGTTCGACGGCGGTGAGCTCTTCGTCGGCGGTGTCTTGGAGCACATCGAGGAGGCGGGCGTCCACTCCGGCGACTCGGCCTGCGTGATCCCGCCCTACACCCTGGGGCGCTCCGTGGTCGCCCTGCTGCGGGACCACACCGAGGCGATCGCACGGGCGTTGGGCACCCGCGGGCTGATCAACATGCAGTACGCGGTGCGCGATGACGACATCTTCGTGCTGGAGGCTAACCCGAGAGCCAGCCGCACGACCCCATTCGTGTCGAAGGCGACCGGCGTGCCGCTGGCCAAGATCGCCGCGCGGGTGATGCTCGGCGCGTCGCTGGCCGAGCTGCGACGCGACGGCCTGCTGCCCGCAACGGACGCGGTCACGGGGCTGCCGCCGGCGTGGATGGCGGTCAAGGAGGCGGTGCTGCCGTTCAACCGCTTCCCTGGCACTGACACGATGCTCGGTCCACAGATGCGCTCGACGGGCGAGGTGATGGGTATCGACGCGGACTTCGGGATGGCGTACGCCAAGAGCCAGGAGGCCACGGGCACGATGGTGCTGCCCTGCAAGGGCACCGTCTTCGTGTCCATGGCCAATCGCGACAAGCGGGTGATGGTCTTTCCGGTCAAGCGGCTGGCCGACTTGGGATTCGACGTGCTGGCGACGCAGGGCACCGCCACTACGTTGCGCCACGCGGGGGTGCATGCCGAGGTGGTGCACAAGGTGGGGGAGGGCTCACCCCACGTCGTCGATCGGATCCTGGCGGGCGACGTCGACCTGGTGCTCAACACGCCGATGGGCTCGGGCCCCCGAGCCGACGGCTACGAGATCCGCAGCGCTGCCGTGAGCCACGGGGTGCCGTGCATCACGACGCTCTCAGGCATCCTGGCCGCCATCCAGGGCATCGAGGCCCTGCGCGCCAATGCCGCCCAGGTCCGCAGCCTGCAGGCCTACCACCATGCGCTCGCCGTCTTGCGGCGGAAGTAGCATGACCGCCGCGTTGTCGTGCTGCGAGGAGCCAGCCGTCGTGAGCAGCAGCCGAGGCCGGGCCTCGTCGGTGCAGGGCCGTGCCAACGGCCCGCTGCGCGCGCAGTGCGAGGTCCTGGCCTACCAGCGCATCGGCAACTACCACTCGCTGACGTTCGTGGCCCCGGAGATGGCCGAGCGGGCCAGGCCCGGCCAGTTCGTGTCGGTCGCTGTCAAGGGCGAGGGCACGCTGCTGCGCCGGCCGTTCTCCATCTACTCGGTCAGCCGGCACGGACCGTGGGCCGGGACCATCGAGATCGTCTTCGATGTCGTCGGGCCGGGCACGCGGTACCTGTCCAAGCTGGCCAAGCACGAGTCGGTCGACATCGTGGGGCCGCTCGGGCGCTCCTTTCCGATGCCCCAGCAGGCCGTCGACTGCCTGCTGGTCGGCGGCGGCTACGGCGCCGCTGCGTTGCTGTTCCTGGCGCAGCGCCTCCAGCAGTCCAGCCTGCGCGTCAGCATCGTCCTGGGGGCGGCCACCCAGAATCGACTGTTCAACATCATCGAGGCAAAGAGGTTGTCGGCCAGCTCGGCGTTCACCACCGAGGACGGCAGCTTCGGCACCCATGGCCGGGTGACCGACGTGCTCGAGCGCATGCTCGCCGGGGGCACGGTAGGCGTCATCTACGCCTGCGGGCCGATGCCGATGCTGGCAGCGGTCACCGCGGTCGCCCGCGAGCATCGGGTCGCTGTCCAGGTCGCCGTCGAAGAGGCGATGGCCTGCGGCGTCGGCGTCTGCATGACCTGCGTGCTGCCGGTGCGGCGGGACCGGCGCACCGTCAACCTGCGCGCCTGCGTGGAGGGGCCGGTGTTCAACGGCAAGTCGATCCTGTGGGAGCGGCTCGGTCAGCAGGCCGAGGAAGACGTAGCCAGCGGCGAAGAGGCAACCGCGGAGCGCTGGGCATGACCGCCGTGGAGTCGAGTCCCCGGGCACCGCACCGGCTTCGCCATGACCAGGTCGACACCCGGGTCAACCTGTCGGCGGATCTCTCCCAGCCACTGCAGCTGGCCAATCCGATCGTGACCGCCAGCGGCTGTTTCGGCAGCGGCCGCGAGTTGCAGCGCTTCTTCGACATCGCAGAACTCGGCGCGGTCGTGGTCAAGTCGCTCACCCTCGAGCCGCGCGATGGCTTGCCGACTCCGCGTATGGCCGAGACCGCCAGCGGGATGCTCAACGCCATCGGCTTGCAGAACCCGGGCATCGAGGCCTGGGTCGCCACCGAGCTGCCGTGGCTGCACGGGTTGGGTGTGCCGGTCATCGCCAGCATCGCCGGCAAGACGGCGGCGGAGTACCGCGAGCTCGCCGAGCACCTGCGCGACCAGCCGGGCGTGATGGCCATCGAGGCCAACATCTCCTGTCCCAACGTCGAAGACCGCAACGTCATCTTCGCCTGCCGACAGGACGCCACCCGCAAGGCGATGCAGCAGGTCACCAGCGTGTCAACGGTGCCGGTGTTCGCCAAGCTCACTCCCGACGTCACCGACATCGTGGCCATCGCCAAGGCGGCGGTCGCGGGCGGGGCGAGCGGCGTCAGCCTCGTCAACACCCTGCTCGGCTTGGCCATCGACGCCGAGTCGCGGCGGCCCAAGCTGGCCGCTGTCACCGGTGGGCTGTCAGGCCCCGCCATCAAGCCGGTGGCGCTGCGCGCCGTACACCAGGTGCATCAGGCGCTGCCGGACTTGCCGATCATCGGCATGGGCGGCGTGCGCAGCGTGACCGATGTGGTGGAGTTCCTGCTCGCCGGCGCCAACGCCGTGGCGGTGGGAACCGCGACGTTCGCCAACCCCATGGTGACGCTGGAGCTGACCCAGGCCCTGTCACGCTGGTGCGCCGAGCGGGGCATCGCCACCGTCGCCGAGCTACGGGGAGCCCTGACCTGGTGAGCGCGCAAGGAGCCGCGGGCGGTCGCACGCAGTACCCCGGTGTTCAGGGGCTCACAAGCCCGCTGATCGTCGCCCTCGACACCGACGATCCGCGCCGGCTCGCCGAACTCGCCGCCGCCGTGGCACCACACGCCGGTCTGCTCAAAGTCGGGTTGCAGGCCTTCACGGCGCTCGGCCCCGCCGCCGTGACCACCGCCGGCCAGCACGCCGAGGTGTTCTTCGACGGCAAGCTGCACGACATCCCCAACACGGTGGCCGCCGCTGCGGCGGCGGCCGCGCGGATGGGAATCGCGATGCTGACTGTCCACGCGTCCGGTGGGCCGGCCATGATCGCGGCGGCCTGCAAGGCCGCTCCCGAGATCACCATTCTCGCGGTGACCGTCCTGACCAGCCTCGACGACGCTGATCTCGCGGTGGTGGGGCAACCGCCGGTGGCGCAGCAGGTGGTGCGTCTGGCGGGCATGGCGGTCGAAGCCGGCGCCGGCGGCGTCGTCTGCGCTGCCGGCGACGTCGCCGCCGTGCGCGCCGAGATCGGCGACGGGCCGGCGGTGGTGGTCCCGGGCATCCGTCTCAGCGGCTCGACCGGCGACGACCAGCGCCGCAC